>NZ_FYEC01000038.1:0-45046 GCF_900187635.1 Pseudomonas sp. Irchel 3H3
GGGCGCCCCGTTAACCACGCTGGCCGAACGCAGGCTTGAAGCCGTGGGTAACCCGGCAGGACGCCGGGTTAGCCGCCCCGCGCCATGGATGGCGCGTGGCGGCGGCCCACGGATTCAAGCCGGAGTGAGGGCACACCGAGCCCAGGCGAGGTGCCGAGTGGTGGGGAAAGAGCGTTTTGCTTACTTTTGCGCTGTTCAAAAGTGAGCCGCCGTCAGGCGGAACCATAAGCCGCCCCGACCCCACCAACGGATATGCCCACAGGTTTACCGCTTCCAGAGCTGCTCAATCACACCAGACGAGCAAGCATCTCCTTGGCTTCACCCTTCTGCCCGTCGTTGCCCTCGCTGAGGACCTCACCGAGAATATCCCGCGCGCCGTCCTTGTCGCCCATGTCGATGTAGGCCTGGGCCAGGTCCAGCTTGGTAGCGACTTCATCGGTGCCCGACAGGAAGTCAAACTCCGGTTCGTCGTTGTCCATCGCCAGCGCCGCGTCTTCGGCGGTGAAGCTCGGCTCGCCGATAGGCGGATGTTCGAGATCCTCGGCAAAACGGTCCAGCTCAGCGTGAACATCATCCAGGTCGGTGATGAAATCATCCGATGTGGCGGGTGCATCCATCTCATCAGCCAGGGACAGGTCGAAATCCGCCGGCAACTCCAGGTCGTCAGGCGTCACTTCGGCTACCGCCGGCTCCTCGCTTACGGCCAGGTCCTGGGGCTCATCGTCCAGGCCCAGGACCGCGGCGTCCTCAGCCAGGACCGACTCCGGTACATCGCCAGCCAGGTCCAGGTCGAAATCCGCCAGGTCGGCCGGGCTTTGCGGCGCCTCAGCCGGCGACTCGAAACTCAGATCGTCGTCCAGCGGGAAGTCTTCCAGCTCGGCAACCGGTTCGGTCGCGACCACGGCCGGCGACACCGCCTCCAGTTCATCCAGACTGAGATCGAAGGCAGCATCGAGGTCGTCATCCAGCGCAACTTCTGCTGGCGCAACCGGTGCCGCAACCGGCTCCTCGGGCTGATCCAGGTCGAGATCAAAGGCGCTGTCGAAGTCATCTTCCAGCGCCGTCACTGCTGCAGCCGGCTCTACTTGCGGGGCGGCCTGTGGTGCGTCCAGATCGAGGTCGAAGGCACTGTCGAAATCATCGTCCAGCGCCGGTTCTTCAGCGCTCGGCGCAGGTTCTTGCGGCTCGTCCAGCAGCAGGTCCTTGACGTACTGCGCATCCAGCTCGGCCGCTACCGCCGCGGCAGCGATACCACCGACTGCAGCGACCGCCGCCATGGCCGGGAAGCGGCTCTTGAGCTCTTCGACTTGTGCAAAGTTCTTGCCATTGGCAACCAGCTGGCGCTCCTGCACCACGAACGCATCGCGATCGCCCTGCATGCCGTGGACTTCCATCAGCTTGAGGCGCAGCTCGCTGCGTTGTGGCTCTTGCTTGATGCCTTCCTCGAGCAGGCTGGCGGCCTGGTTCAGGCGCCCCTCATCGATATGGGCCTGGGCATGGCCCAGCACGTCGTCCGCCCGCTCGCCGGCCGGCGCCACCAATGGCGCGGCAATCGGCGTGGTCATTACCACCGGGGTAACAACTGCCGCAACGACCGGCGCTGGCGTCGGCGCGGTGGCCAACTTGGCAGTCGGGGCTGGTTCTTCGAGGCCTTCGAAACTGCTCTCCGGCAGATCCAGGTCTTCGTTGAAATCCGATTCCTCGGCCAACGCACGCGCCATGCGCACATGCTTCTCGGCTTCCTGCTGCGCCTTGCGCCGGCGGGCCAGCAGCAACAGCAGCAACGCCAGGACAATCGCGCCACCCCCGATCAGCCCCATCAACAGCGGGCTGGTCAGCAGCTCGTTGTAGGTTTGCTCAGGTGTCGTCTTGACAGGTGTTTCGCCAGGGGCGGCAGTCGGTACAGCGTCAGTCGCTGCAGGCGCAGTGGCCGGTACGGACTCAGCAGGCAGCGCCTCGGACGCAGCCGCTTCAGGCGTCGCGCCGCCTTCAGCCTGCAACTTGGCCAGTTGATTGTTCTTCAGTTCGATCAAGCGTTGCAGCTTGTCCATCTGGCTTTGCAGGTCGGCCACGCGGCTTTTCAGCTCGGCATTGTCGCGCCGGGTGGTGTCCAGGCTTTCCTGGGTCACCGCCAGTTTGTTACTGATGCCCTTGCTGTCGCCGACCGCGCCTTTACCGGTGTTTTTGCCCGACTCGGCCGAGACCAGGCTCAAGCTGTCGCGGGCCGCACCCTGCGCCGCGGCAGCGTCAGGTGCACGACCGGTGGCATCCAGTTGCTGGGCCTGGGTCCGTGGCACATACCGACGGCCCTGGCGCCAGGCCTTGTTCTGCGCAGCCACTTCGGCAATGGCCTGGGTCTGCGGCAGTTGGGTGATTTGCGTGGCATCCGGCAGGCGCAGGACCTGGCCGGCCTTCAAGCGGTTGATGTTGCCATCGATGAACGCATCGGGGTTCAACGCCTGGATTGCCAGCATGGTCTGCTGGATCGAACCGCCGTTGCGTGCCTTGGCGGCGATTTCCCAGAGGGTGTCGCGGGCCACGGTGGTGTGTTGTGCTGTCGCCCCGGTGACTGGCGCATTGATCGCCGGCGCGGCTTGCCCGGCAGCCTCGGCCGTTTGCGGCGAGAACTTGGACGGGTCGAGCAGCACGCTGTAGTCGCGCAGCAGGCGGCCGTTGGGCCACATCACCTGGACCAGGAACTTGACCATGGGTTCGGACAATGGCTGGCTGGAGGTCACCCGCAGAATGCTCTTGCCATTGGCATTGAGCACCGGGGTAAAGGTCAGGTCATTGAGGAACGCCTGGCGATCCACGCCGGCCTTGGCGAAGTCGTCGGCTGAGGCCAGGCTCGGCACCACTTCGGCCACCGTCAGGTCCTTGACATCGAGCAACTCGATCTCGGCCACCAACGGTTGGTTCAGGGTCGACTTCAGGGTCAGTTCCCCGAGCCCAAGGGCATGCGCCATACCGGAGGACAGCGCCGAGGCGGCCGCTATTGCTAACACCAGTTTGCGAACTTGAACCATAGCCTCATCCTTTGTTTGAACATTCCTCGGCCAGCGAGAAGGTGTTGTTTGTCGCTGCCACAAGGCATTGCGCACAGGCCTCGGATGAGGCTGTACGCGATTATTTCACTGACACGCCAGGGAGCCCCCGCAGGCGCTCCGCTTGCAAGCATAGCGCTCAGCTAGAATCATTCTGAAAATTGTTGCCAAGTATCTTTTACACAAGGGCTTTTATCAACAACTCGGCCACTTGCACCGCGTTGAGCGCTGCGCCTTTGCGCACGTTATCTGACGTCAGCCACAAATTAAGTTCCGTCGGGTCGTCGACCCCGCTGCGAACCCGACCGACGTAGACCACGTCCTGGCCAACCGCATCGCCGACTGGAGTCGGGTAATCGCCCGCCTCCACCAGCTCGACACCCTCGGCAACCTCCAGCGCAGCGTTCACCGCCGCCAGGTCAACCGGCTTGGCCGACGCCAGGGTCACGCTAAAGCTATCGCCAAAAAACACCGGGGCTTGAACGCAGGTTACGGAAATTTTCAATGCAGGCTGTCCGAGGACTGCACGCAGTTCGTGGACCAGGCGTTTTTCCAGCAGGGTGTGGCCTTGAGCATCCGGCGTGCCGACCTGTGCCAGCAGGTTGAATGCCATCTGCCGATCAAAAAAGCGCGGCTCCAATGGACGCACATTCAACAGCTCGGCGGTCTGCCGGGCCAACTCGGTCACCGCCTCGCGGCCCTGGGTGGACACAGCCAGACTGGCGGTCAGGGTCACGTGCTGCACATCCAGCAGTTCGCGCAACGGCGCGAGCACCACTGCCAGGGTGGTGGCCGAGGCGCTCGGGCTGCTGACCTGGAACGGTTTTTTCAGGCTGGCCAGCACCTGGGCATTGGCCTCCGGCACCACCTGGGGCGCCTGCTCGGCCGGCAAGGCTCCTGACAGATCGATCAGCGAGCAGCCGGCGGCCGTCGCACGCGGGGCAAAGCTCAAGGTGACCGCTGGGCCTGCGGCGAAGAACACCAGCTGGACTTTGCTGAAATCAAACTCATCGACCTCCCGCACCCGCACGTTCTTGCCACGAAACGGTACCGAATGCCCGGCCGATTCGCTGCTGGCGAGCAGGTGCAGGTTAGCGATCGGGAAGTCGCGTTCTTCGAGAATCTGGACGAGGGTTTCGCCGACAGTACCGGTGGCGCCGACAACGGCGATATCAAAGGACTGGCTCATGGTTCTACCTCAGGCGAAACGGGGGGAGCGGCACTTTACCGGGTGGGTGGCGCACAGGCAATTATGCAGTGTCTGTATCGACTCCATCGCGGGCAAGCCCGCTCCCACAGGGTTCAACGCATGCCCGCGATGACGGACTTTCGATCGGCAAAAAAAAACCCGCGCCTCTCGCAAGGCACGGGTTCTTTCACAACTTCAACCGATCAACGTTCCAGCAGGATCCGCAGCATGCGCCGCAGTGGTTCGGCCGCGCCCCACAGCAACTGGTCACCGACGGTGAACGCGCCCAGGTACTGGGTGCCCATGTTGAGCTTGCGCAGACGGCCAACCGGTACATTCAGGGTGCCGGTGACCTTGGTCGGGCTCAGCTCCTGCATGCTGCTGTCGCGGTTGTTCGGTACCAGCTTGACCCATGGGTTGTGCTGGCTGATCAAGCCTTCGATATCGGCGATCGGCACGTCTTTGTTCAGCTTGATGGTCAGCGCCTGGCTGTGGCAGCGCATGGCGCCGATCCGCACGCAGATACCGTCCACCGGGATCGGGCTCTTGAAGCGACCGAGGATCTTGTTGGTCTCGGCCTGGGCCTTCCACTCTTCACGGCTCTGGCCGTTCGGCAGTTCCTTGTCGATCCACGGGATCAGGCTGCCGGCCAGTGGTACACCGAAGTTCTCGGTCGGATAGGCGTCGCTGCGCATGGCTTCGGCCACACGGCGGTCGATGTCGAGGATGGCGCTGGCCGGGTTGGCCAGTTCATCGGCAACCGCGGCGTGGGTCGCGCCCATCTGCTTGATCAGCTCACGCATGTTCTGCGCGCCGGCACCGGAGGCCGCCTGGTAGGTCATGGCGCTCATCCACTCCACCAGACCGGCTTCGAACAGGCCACCCAGGCCCATCAGCATCAGGCTGACGGTGCAGTTGCCGCCGATGTAGTTCTTGGTGCCCGCATCCAGCTGCTGGTCGATGACCTTGCGGTTGACCGGGTCCAGCACGATGACCGCGTCATCCTGCATGCGCAGGCTGGAAGCGGCATCGATCCAGTAGCCCTGCCAACCGGCTTCACGCAGCTTGGGGAAGACTTCGCTGGTGTAGTCGCCACCCTGGCAGGTCAGAATCACGTCGAGGGTCTTGAGCTCTTCAATGCTGTAAGCGTCTTTGAGCGGAGCAATATCCTTGCCCACGGACGGGCCTTGGCCACCGACATTGGAAGTGGTGAAAAACACCGGCTCAATGAGATCGAAATCCTGCTCTTCCAGCATCCGCTGCATGAGCACGGAACCGACCATACCGCGCCAACCGATCAGACCTACACGTTTCATCGCAACTACACCTTTTACAAAAAGTGGGCTCGCTTGCCGGCATCAGCAACAAGCGGGGCCCGAGAGATTACAGATTCCGCAGCGCCGCGACTACTGCGTCGCCCATTTCCTGCGTTCCGACTTTGGTGCAACCGGTCGACCAGATGTCGCCAGTGCGCAAGCCCTGGTCCAGGACCAGGCTGACCGCCTGCTCGATGGCAGCGGCCGCCGCTTGCTGGTTGAAGCTGTAGCGCAGCATCATCGACACCGACAAAATGGTCGCCAGCGGGTTGGCAATGCCAAGGCCTGCGATGTCCGGCGCCGAGCCGTGGCAAGGCTCGTACATGCCCTTGTTGTGGGTGTCCAGGGACGCCGACGGCAGCATGCCGATGGAGCCGGTGAGCATCGAGGCCTGGTCGGACAGGATGTCGCCGAACATGTTGTCGGTAACGATCACGTCGAACTGCTTGGGTGCACGCACCAGTTGCATGGCGGCGTTGTCGACGTACATGTGGCTCAGTTCGACCTCAGGGTAATCCTTGGCCACCTGTTCGACCACTTCACGCCACAGTTGGCTGGACGCCAGCACGTTGGCCTTGTCCACCGAGCACAGCTTCTTGCCACGGACCATGGCCATGTCAAAACCGACACGGGCAATCCGGCGGATTTCGCTTTCGCTGTACGGCAGGGTGTCGTAGGACTGGCGCTCGCCGTTTTCCAGGGTGCGGGTGCCGCGTGGCGCGCCGAAGTAGATGCCGCCGGTCAGTTCGCGAACGATCAGGATGTCCAGGCCGGCAACGATTTCCGGCTTCAGGCTGGAAGCCTCGGCCAGTTGCGGGTAAAGGATCGCCGGACGCAGGTTACCGAACAGGCCCAGTTGCGCACGAATTTTCAGCAGGCCGCGCTCAGGGCGGATGTCACGCTCGATGGTGTCCCATTTCGGGCCGCCCACGGCGCCCAGCAGTACCGCGTCGGCCGCGCGCGCGCGCTCCAGGGTTTCGTCCGCCAGCGGTACGCCGTGCTTGTCGATGGCCGCGCCGCCGATCACGTCGTGGCTCAGTTCCAGGCCCAGGGCGAACTTGTCGCTGGCCAGCTCCAGCACCTTGACCGCTTCGGCCATGATTTCCGGACCAATACCGTCGCCTGGGAGAATCAGAATCTGCTTGCTCATGGGTTCCTCATGTCATCAGTCGGCGCGCCATACGAGGCACGCCCGGAAAAATTCTAGCGTTCGGCCATCAACACCAGCACGTCGGTGCTGAACGAACCGTCGGCTTCGATCTGGAAATACTCGCGCACTTCGCTACCCATTGCCTGCTGCAGCTCGCGGATCGCCCCGCGCATCACTTCAGGGGTGCGCATGCGCTCGACCCAGGAGCTGTATTCCAGGCGCAGCCGTTGACGGCTGGTGCTTCGGGCAAACAACCCCGCCTCACTGACCTGGCGCAACCACTCGCCGGCGGAATAATCGCGCACATGGCTGGTGTCGCGCAGCACTTCGACGCTCTGCAGGTAAGTGTCGAACAACGGGCTACCCGGCGACAAGACATCAATGAACGCCGCCACCCCGCCCGGCTTCAAAACCCGCCGCACTTCGCGCAGGGCCAGGCCGAGGTCGCTCCAATGGTGCGCCGAATACCGGCTGAAGACGAAGTCGAATTCAGCATCGGCGAACGGCAACCGCTCGGCGGCGCCCAGGACTGTCGATACGTTGCTCAAGCCACGCTCAACCGCGGCGCCGGCGACTACATCGAGCATCTGCTGCGACAGGTCGTAGGCCACCACTTCCTTGACCAGCGCGGCCACATGAAAGCTCACATGCCCGGCGCCGCAGCCCAGGTCCAGTACCCGCGCATCACCGCGCCCTGCCACTTCGCCCTGGAGCAGCGCGAACTCAGTGCCCTGGGCGTGCACGGCACTGCTCAGGTAGGCCGCAGCCTGTTCACCGAATTGCTTTTGTACGACTTGGGTGTGCTGGGCGGTGCTGGTCATGGGGACTTCCTTTTAGGGGTGAGTCTTGGGGTGTTCATTCGGGCCTCTTCGCGAGCAGGCTCGCTCCTACAGGGGAACGCATTTCAAATGTAGGAGTGAGCCTGCTCGCGATGGCGTCTTTACGCCTTACGCAAAATCAAGCGTCGCGAAACAACCAAGGCTGGCTCGCCCGGTGCTTGGCCTCAAACGTGGCAATCGCCTCGTGGTCCTGCAAGGTCAGGCCGATGTCATCCAGGCCATTGAGCAGGCAGTGCTTGCGAAAGGCGTCGATCTCGAAGTTCAGCACCTTGCCGTCGGGACGGGTCACGGTCTGGGCCTGCAGGTCGACCTGTAACTGATAGCCCGGCGTGCTTTCCACCTGCTGGAACAGTTCGTCGACTTCAGCGTCGCTCAAGATGATCGGCAACAAGCCGTTCTTGAAGCTGTTGTTGAAGAAGATATCGGCGTAGCTCGGCGCGATGATGCTGCGAAAGCCGTACTCTTCCAGGGCCCACGGCGCATGCTCGCGGCTCGAGCCGCAACCGAAGTTCTCACGGGCCAGCAACACGCTGGCGCCCTGGTAACGTTCGGCGTTGAGCACGAAGTCCTTGTTCAGCGGACGCTTGGAGTTGTCCTGGTACGGCTGCCCTACATCGAGGTAGCGCCACTCGTCGAACAGGTTCGGACCAAAACCGGTGCGCTTGATCGACTTCAAGAATTGCTTGGGAATGATCTGGTCGGTGTCCACGTTGGCACGATCCAGAGGCGCGACAAGACCAGTGTGCTGGGTAAAAGCTTTCATGCTGCGCTCCTTCAGATCAATTCGCGGACGTCAATGAAACGGCCGTTGACAGCGGCCGCGGCGGCCATCGCCGGGCTTACCAGGTGAGTACGACCACCGGCGCCCTGACGGCCTTCGAAGTTGCGGTTGGAAGTGGACGCGCAATGCTCGCCACTTTCCAAACGGTCCGGGTTCATCGCCAGGCACATCGAGCAGCCTGGCTCACGCCATTCGAAACCGGCCTCGAGGAAAATCTTGTCCAGGCCTTCCGATTCCGCCTGGGCCTTCACCAGCCCCGAACCCGGGACCACGATGGCTTGCTTGATGGTCGAGGCCACCTTGCGGCCCTTGGCGATCACGGCTGCCGCGCGCAAGTCTTCGATCCGCGAATTGGTGCAGGAGCCAATGAACACGCGGTCCAGCTGAATGTCGGTGATCGCCTGGTTGGCGGTCAAACCCATGTACTTCAAGGCACGGACGATGGAATCGCGCTTGACCAGGTCCATTTCCTTGGCCGGATCCGGCACGTTCTGATCAACCGCCAGTACCATCTCAGGCGAGGTGCCCCAGCTGACTTGTGGCTTGATCTGGGTCGCGTCGAGTTCAACGACGGTGTCGAACTTGGCATCGGCGTCCGACACCAGGTCTTTCCACGCTTCGACCGCCAAGTCCCATTCCGCGCCTTTCGGGGCGAAAGGACGGCCCTTGACGTACGCCACGGTTTTTTCGTCCGCTGCCACCAGACCTACGCGAGCGCCAGCTTCGATGGACATGTTGCAGATGGTCATGCGGCCCTCAACGGACAGGTCACGAATCGCGCTACCGGCGAATTCGATCGCATGGCCATTACCGCCGGCGGTGCCGATCTTGCCGATCACGGCGAGCACGATGTCCTTGGCAGTCACGCCAAACGGCAAGGTGCCTTCGACGGACACCAGCATGTTCTTCATTTTCTTGGCGACCAGGCACTGGGTGGCGAGCACGTGCTCGACCTCGGAGGTGCCGATGCCGTGGGCCAGGGCCCCAAAGGCGCCGTGGGTCGAGGTATGGGAGTCGCCGCAGACCACGGTCATGCCCGGCAAGGTGGCGCCCTGCTCCGGGCCGATGACGTGGACGATGCCCTGGCGCACGTCGTTCATCTTGAATTCGACGATGCCGTATTCGTCACAGTTGTCGTCGAGGGTCTGAACCTGCAAACGCGAGACCTGGTCGACAATCGCCTCGATGCCGCCCTTGCGCTCCGGGGTGGTCGGTACGTTGTGGTCCGGGGTCGCGATGTTGGCATCGATGCGCCACGGCTTGCGCCCGGCCAGACGCAGGCCTTCAAAGGCTTGCGGCGAGGTCACTTCGTGAATGATGTGACGATCGATATAGATCAGCGCCGAACCATCGTCGCGCTGCTTGACCAAATGCGAATCCCAGAGCTTGTCGTAGAGCGTTTTGCCGGCCATCAGACGTTTCCTCATCAGCTTGTTTCTATGCCCTGGGCCTTGATCGACTCAATAACCCCTTGGCTTGTGAGGTCGATCCTATGGGGTTACATTAAATAACTCAAATTCATATTTTTTATGCTTTGGATAACCAACTGGAATACGAACATGGACCTGGCCAACCTCAATGCTTTTATTGCCATTGCCGAGACCGGCAGCTTCTCCGGGGCCGGTGAACGCCTGCACCTGACCCAGCCGGCCATCAGCAAACGCATCGCCGGCCTGGAGCAACAGCTCAAGGTGCGCCTGTTTGATCGCCTGGGTCGCGAAGTGGGCCTGACCGAAGCCGGGCGCGCCCTGCTGCCGCGGGCCTACCAGATCCTCAACGTGCTGGATGACACCCGCCGCGCCCTGACCAACCTGACCGGCGAGGTCACCGGTCGCCTGACCCTGGCCACCAGTCACCACATCGGCCTGCATCGCTTGCCACCCTTATTAAGGGCGTTCACCCGCCAATACCCCGAGGTGGCGCTGGACATCCAGTTCCTCGACTCGGAAGTGGCCTATGAGGAAATTCTTCACGGCCGCGCTGAACTGGCAGTGATTACCCTGGCCCCGGAACCCCACACCCTGGTCAAGGCCACCCCGGTCTGGGACGACCCGCTGGATTTCGTGGTGGCCCCCGAGCATTCGCTGATCAGCAATGGCGCGGTCAGCCTGGCCGACATCGCCCTGCACCCGGCGGTCTTCCCCGGCGGCAACACCTTCACCCATCACATCGTCCAGCGCCTGTTCGAGGCCCAGGGACTGACGCCGAACATCGCCATGAGCACCAATTACCTGGAAACCATCAAGATGATGGTGTCCATCGGCCTGGCCTGGAGCGTCCTGCCGCGCACCATGCTCGACGACCAGGTGGCGCGCATCCCATTGCCGGGCATACAACTCACTCGCCAGCTAGGCTATATCGTGCACACCGAAAGGACGTTGTCGAATGCCGCGCGGGCCTTCATGGCTTTGCTGGACGCACAGATCGATTTGCCAGGGACTGATGGCTAACTTGTGCTACTCCTATAGAGCCGCAAAACCCGTGCCTAACGCCCCATTCAGCCCAAGGCCTGCTGCCAATGCCGAAATCTGTTGACCGCCCTCGTCCCCATACGCCATTGATGCCGCGTATCCAGGCGCTTGACCCCCAAACTTCGGAGCAAAGCTGGGAAAGCGCTCCGCAGTTGCTGGCGGCGCTCAACGGCGCGCGCCTGGGTGCCTGGTATTGGGACATCGAGCGCGGGCTGATCAGTTGGTCGCGGGGCACCCAGGCATTGTTCGGCTTCGACCCCCGCAAACCCTTGCCGGCCGACCTTGAATACCTCGACCTGCTGCCCGCCGAGGACCGGCCCAAGACCTTGCGTGCGTTCAATGCGGTGATCGCCGGCGCGCCCCTGGAACAAGTGATGCACCACCGCATCCGCTGGCCGGATGGCAGCCTGCACTGGCTGGAAATCAGCGGTAGCCTGCTGCCGGACAAACAGGGCCGGCCACGGATGATCGGGGTGATCCGCGAGATCACCCATCAGCGCCAGCGCGAACAGGCCCTGAGCAGTTCGGAAAAACGCTTCGCCACGCTGTTTCACCTGTGCCCCAACATGGTCTTGCTGACCCGCCAGGAAGACGGCCTGATCACCGAGGCCAACCAGTATTTCGAGAGCCTGTTCGGCTGGCCGGTACAGGACGCCATTGGTCGTACCACTCTGGAACTGGGGTTGTGGGTGCACCCCGAGCAGCGGGCCAAGCTGGTCAAGGCGACCAAGGCCAAGGGCGAACTGGTAAGCATGGAAGTGCAGTTCCGCGCCAGCAATGGGCAGATCCATGACGGTATCCTCAGCGCGCAGAAGGTCGAACTCGAAGGCCAGCCCTACCTGCTGAGCACCTTTCTCGACACCACCGAACGCAAAATCGCCGAAGACGCGCTCAAGGACAGCCAGGAGCGCCTGGACCTGGCCCTGGATTCCGCCCAACTGGGCACCTGGGACTGGCACATCCCCAGCGGCATGCTCTATGGCTCGGCGCGGGCCGCCCAACTGCACGGGCTGGAACCCATCCCATTTCATGAATCCTTCGAGGAGTTTTTCGAAGGGGTTCCCGGCGAAGAGCGCGACAGCATGCGCGACGCCTACCGCAGCCTGCGTGAAGGTCCGGCCGGCAACTATCAACTGACTTACCGGGTGCAGTTGGCCGATGGCACCTCACGCTACCTGGAAAGCCGCGCGCGCCTGTACCGCGACGAAGACGGCCAGCCCTTGCGCATGGCCGGGACCTTGCTGGACATCACCGACCAGGTGGAGCGCGAGCAGCGCCTGGTGGCTTCCGAAGAGAAGTTCGCCACTCTGTTCCAGGTCAGCCCGGACCCGATCTGCGTGACCCGCCAGGACAGCGGCCAGTTCATCGAAATCAACAACAGCTTCACCCAGACCTTCGGTTGGACCGCCGCCGACGTGATCGGCCGCAGCGCCGACGACATCGGCCTGTGGGACGCCTCGGCGCAAAGCCTGCGGCGGATCGAACAGGTGATCCGCGAACAGGGCCTGAACAATGTGGCGATCATGGTCCAGCACAAGGACGGCCAGTCCCTGACCTGCGTGATTTCCAGCCGGCAGATCAGCGTCGGCGAACAACCGTGCATCGTCACCACCCTGCGCGACATAACCCAGCAACAGCGCTCGGAGGCCGCGCTCAAGGCCAGTGAGGAGAAATTCGCCAAGGCGTTTCACTCCAGCCCCGACGCCATCACCATCACTGAACGCGACACTGGGCGTTACCTGGAGGTCAACGACGGCTTCTGCCGTCTGACCGGCTACCGTGCCGAGGAAGTGGTCGGCAAAACCGTGTACCAGGTCGGAATCTGGGCCGAAGAAAAACAGCGCTCGATGCTGCTGGCGGAGCTGCAACTCAAGGGCCGGGTGCACCACCTGGAAATGCTCGGGCGCAACAAGAGCGGGCAGTTGCTCACCGTCGAGGTTTCGGTGGAACCGATCACCCTCAATGAAACCGATTGCCTGCTACTGACCGCGCGGGACGTCAGCCTGCTGAAGAATGCCGAAGCGCAGATCCGTCACCTGGCCTACCACGACTCCCTGACCAACCTACCCAACCGCGCCCTGCTGATGGACCGCCTGAGCCAGCAGATCGCCCTGCTCAAGCGCCACAACCTGCGCGGCGCGCTGCTGTTCCTCGACCTCGACCACTTCAAGCACATCAATGACTCCCTGGGCCACCCGGTGGGCGATACGGTGCTGAAGATCATCACCGCGCGCCTGGAAGCCAGCGTACGCATGGAAGACACCGTGGCCCGCCTGGGCGGTGACGAGTTCGTGGTCCTGCTCAGTGGCCTGGAAGGCTCGCGCAATGAAGTCAGCGATCAGGTGCGGGACCTGGCCGACACCCTGCGCGAACTGCTGTCGGAGCCGATGTTCCTCGACGGTCACCGCCTGCAGGTCACCCCCAGCATCGGCGTGGCCTTGATTCCCGACCACGGCTCCACCCCGACCGACCTGCTCAAGCGCGCGGATATTGCCCTGTATCGAGCCAAGGACTCGGGGCGCAACACCACGCAGATGTACCACAACACTATGCAGAAGGCCGCCAGCGAGCGCTTGCGCATGGAAACCGACCTGCGCCTGGCCCTGTCACGGGGAGAGTTCCGGGTGCACTACCAACCCCAGGTCGATGCCCGCGGCGAGCGCATCGTCGGCGCCGAAGCGCTGGTGCGCTGGAACCACCCGCAATTGGGCGCCCAGTCGCCCAACGAGTTCATCAAGGTGCTGGAAGACAGCGGTCTGATCCTCGAAGTCGGCACCTGGATCCTCGATGAAGCCTGCCAGGCCTTCAAGCAACTGATCGCCAGGGGCAAGGTCGATCCGCTGAACTTCAGCCTGTGCGTGAATATCAGCCCGCGACAGTTCCGCCAGGCCGATTTCGTCGAGCGCATCGAGCGCAGCCTCAGCAGCCACGGCCTGCCCTGCTCGCTGCTGAAACTGGAAATCACCGAAGGCATTGTGATCCAGAACCTGGAGGACACCATCAGCAAAATGCGCCGCCTGAAAAAACTCGGCGTCAGCTTTGCCATGGACGACTTCGGCACCGGCTACTCATCGCTGACCTACCTCAAGCGCCTGCCGGTGGACACCTTGAAAATCGACCAGTCGTTCATCCGCGACGCTACCAGCGACCCCAACGACGCCGAAATCATCCGCGCCATCGTCGCCATGGCCCGCAGCCTGGGACTGGAAGTCATCGCCGAGGGCGTGGAAACCCCGGAACAGCTTGAGTTTTTGCAGGGCCTGGGCTGTCACTTGTACCAGGGCTACCTGCATAGCCGGCCGTTGCCGGTGGAGGAGTTTCAGTTGCTGTTGCAATAACCGGTGGCGAGGTCGCACTCACCGGTTAGCTTGTCCCGCGCGGCCAGAAGCCAGAAGCCATCTACACTCACACCTCATATTTCCCGGCATTGCCTTGCCGCACGCTCCCTCGCCGAGACTCCTTGCCGTGCCCAGCATCTATCAGCTCAAACCTGCGTTTCAGAACTGCTTGCGACCGCTGGTCCGGCGCTTGTTCGCCAACGGCACCACGGCCAATCAGATCACCCTGCTGGCAGGCCTCGGTTCGGTGTTGGTGGGGGTCGCGATCAGCGCGTTTGCCCAGCACGCCTGGATGTTCGCCCTGATTCCCCTGTGGATGCTGCTGCGCATGGCCCTCAACGCCATCGACGGCATGCTCGCCCGCGAGTTCAACCAGCAATCACCGCTGGGGGCCTATCTCAATGAGCTGTGCGACGTGGTCGCCGACTGCGCACTGATCCTGCCCTTCGCCCTGATCGCCGACGTCAGCCTGCTGCTGGTAATGCTGGTCACCCTGCTTGCGGTGTTCAGCGAATACAGCGGCGTATTGGGCCCGATGATCGGTGCTTCGCGGCGTTATGACGGGCCGATGGGCAAGAGCGACCGGGCGTTGGTGCTGGGGATACTGGCCATGGCTATCGCCCTGGGTTGGGCCAGCGCCCCGTGGATCAACGGGGTGTTCGCGCTGATCGCAGTCCTGCTGGCCTACACCCTGTTCAACCGGGTCCGCCAGGGTATCAAGGAAGTCCAGGAAAACGCCCCCTCAGTCTAAGGAAGCTGTCATGCGCCAAGCCCAGCACCAGACATTCACCACCCACGACGGTGTGCAACTGTTCTATCGCTACTGGCCAGGCACCCCGGCACCCGGCGAACCGCGCAAAGCCGTGCTGCTGTTCCACCGCGGCCATGAACATTCCGCGCGCATCGCCCATCTGGCAGACGAACTGGACCTGCCTGAAGTGGATTTTTTTGCCTGGGACTCACGCGGCCATGGGCTGTCCCCGGGCGAACGCGGCGACAGCCCGAGCTTCGCCACCAGCGTGCGTGACGTGCAGACGTTCTGCGATCACCTGCAGGCGACCTACCAGATCGCCGAGTCGGACATGGCCGTGATTGCCCAGAGCGTTGGCGCGGTGATAGTCGCCACCTGGGTCCACGACTACGCCCCACGCATCCGCGCACTGGTGCTGGCGTCGCCGGCGTTCAAAGTAAAGCTCTACGTACCCTTCGCCCGCCAGGGGCTGGCCCTGATGCGGCGGTTTCGCGGTAACTTCTTCGTCAACAGCTACGTCAAGGCACGCTTTCTCAGCCATGACCCAGAACGGGTGGCCTCCTACGACAGCGACCCGCTGATCACCAAAGCCATTTCAGTGAATGTACTGCTCGGCCTGTATGACGCCGCCGAGCGCGTGGTGGCCGATGCCCAGGCGATTCAGGTGCCCACCCAGCTCCTGATCTCTGGTGCCGACTTCGTGGTGCATCGCCAACCACAGGAGCAGTTCTTCGAGCGCCTGGGCAGCCTGCACAAGGAAAAACACATCCTGCCGGGCTTCTTCCACGACACCCTCGGCGAAAAGCGTCGCGCTATCGCCGTCGCCAGTGCCCGGCGCTTCATAGTGCAGAACTTCCAGCAACCGCTCGCACGCCCTTCGCTGCTGGCCGCCGACCGCCTGGGCCTGACGTGCGCCGAATCGGAAGCCCTGGCCGCGCCCTTGCCGCACAACTCCCTGCGCGACCGCTACTGGCGCATGACCCGCGCCAGCATGCGTTTGGGCAGTCGACTGTCGAGCGGGGTCAAGCTGGGTTTCGACACCGGTTTCGACTCCGGCAGCACCCTGGACTACGTCTACCGCAACACCCCCACTGGCACCTCTGCGATCGGGCGGATGATCGACCGCAATTACCTGGAGTCGATCGGCTGGCGCGGCATTCGCCAGCGCAAACTGCATGTCGAGGAACTGCTGCGCCAGGCGATCGCCCAACTGCGCGAGCAAGGCAGCGCGGTGCGGATCGTCGACATCGCCGCCGGTCACGGACGCTACATTCTCGAAGCCTTGCAGGGGGTTACCCCGCTGCCCGAATCAATACTGTTGCGTGACTACAGCGACATCAACGTGCGCGACGGCAGTGCGTTGATCCGCGAGAAGGGCCTGGAAAACATCGCCCGTTTCATCAAGGCCGATGCCTTCGACCGCGCCGACCTGGCGGCCCTCGACCCGCAACCGACCCTCGCCGTGGTGTCCGGCCTGTATGAACTGTTCGCCGACAACCAGAGGGTCGGCAGCTCTCTCGCGGGTCTGGCGGACGCGGTGCCCGTCGGCGGTTACCTGGTCTACACCGGCCAACCCTGGCACCCGCAACTGGAACTGATTGCCCGCGCCCTGACCAGCCACCGCGAAGGCCAGGCCTGGGTCATGCGCCGCCGCAGCCAGGCAGAAATGGACCAGTTGGTGGAAGCCGCAGGTTTTCGCAAAATCACCCAGCGGGTCGATGAGTGGGGCATCTTCAGCGTCGCCCTGGCCCAGCGCGTGCAGGCATGAGCAACGCCATCACCGGGCAGCGTGAACCCGGCTTGTTGAAGCCCGCGGTGCTCTGGCTGCTGGTGTTGGCACCGTTGTTTTTTGCCACCTACGGCTTTGCCACCTGGGCCACTACCCAGCGCGCCGAAGTCGGCAGCCTGGTATTTGGTTGGGAAAACCACATGCCGTTCTGGGCGTGGACCATCGTGCCCTATTGGTCGATCGACCTACTGTATGGCCTGTCGTTGCTGCTACCCGACACTCGCCAGGAGCTCAAGCGCCATGCCTTTCGCCTGCTGACCGCGCAACTGATCGCGGTCAGTTGTTTTCTGCTGTGGCCATTACGCTTCACCTTCGAACGGCCCGAACTCGATGGGGTTTTCGGCTGGCTGTTCGAGGTCCTGGCCGGCTTCGACAAACCGTTCAATCAGGCTCCCTCCCTGCACATTGCCCTGCTGGTGGTGTTATGGACCTGCTACCAGCGACATCTATCGGGCCTCTGGCGCGGGTTGATGCATGTCTGGTTTGGCCTGATCGGGGTGTCGGTGCTGACCACCTACCAGCATCACTTCATCGATTTGCCCACGGGCGCCTTGCTCGGCTGGCTGTGTGTCTGGCTGTGGCCGCTGGATCGCCCGAGTCCGCTGTGCAGTGCCCGGCTGGCCCGCGACAGCCAACGCTGGAAACTCAGCCTGTGCTACCTGGCAGGTGCCGGGATCTTGGGTCTCTTGGCCTGGCGCATCGGTGGCGGCGGGTTGTGGTTGCTCTGGCCGGCGCTGGCCTTGCTGTTGGTCGCGCTGAATTACGCGGTGCTGGACGTCAATGGTTTTCAAAAGCGCGCCGACGGGCGCCTGAGCTGGGCCGCACGCTGGTTGTTGGCGCCCTACCTGGCCGCGGCCTGGCTCAACTCACGCGGGTGGACGCGCCACCATCCGCAGCCCGACCTTGTGCTCGATGGCGTGTGGCTGGGGCGGATGCCGACCCGCCGGGAACTGCAGGACAGCCCGTTCAAGGCGGTGCTCGACCTGTGTGCCGAGTTGTCGCTGGACCCGGGAAACCTGGCCTACCGCTCGCTGCCCGTGCTCGACCTGACCGCCCCCACCACCGCGCAATGCCTGGAAGCCGCGCAGGCCATCGAAGACCTGCGCCAGCACGGTCCGCTGCTGGTCTGTTGCGCCCTCGGTTATTCACGCAGTGCCACTGCGGTGGCCGCCTGGCTGTTGCGCAGCGGCAGGGCTGCCAACCTCGATCAAGCGCTCCTGCAACTGCAACGAGCCCGCCCGGGCATCGTCCTGCGCCAGGCCCACCGAGTCGCCCTGACACCCTTGTGCTTGAGCACGGAGCCTGCCCATGACCACTGACATGGAACTGCACACGACCGCCAGCCTGCTGCGCCGCGGGGCCTCCCTGGATCAACTGTCCACCGGCCTCGCGCTGGTCGGCGCCTTGCTGGGCTTGAGCCAGTATCTGTTGGCCAGCCCCGGTGTCTGGGCGGTGCTGTGCAGTGCCGCCCTGCTGGTACTGGGCGTGCTGCAAAAATACTGGGCCGTGCGGGTCGCGCTCGACGCGGAACTGTTCCAGCGCATAGCCGACGGCAATCAACCCCTGCCCCTGCGTACCGAGGCCCTGGATCACGCCCTCGCCGCCCTCGGCCTGCAACCTGCCGCGCGGGGTGGTCGCCTGTGGAGCGAACGTACCGGCGGCGCCCTCAACCTGCTTCGGCGCCAGGCCCTACTGGTGGCGGTGCAGGTGCTGCTGACACTGGGCTTCATCCTGGCCGGCCCCTGGCTGGCCTTCGCTGAATAAGGAACTTTCATGCTCGAACCCTTGGTCGCCACCCTCATCACCTCCGCGGCACGCACCATTACCGGCGCCCGTAGCCTGTGGCTCGGTTGCGCGCCGCAAGCGGTGCAGCGCATCTACTTCGCCAACCACAGCAGCCATGGCGACTTCGTGCTGCTCTGGGCCTCGCTGCCCCCGGCCCTGCGCAAAATGACCCGGCCGGTGGCGGGCGCCGATTACTGGCAAACCACCCCGCTGCGCCGCTACATCATCAATCGTGTGTTCAATGGCGTGCTGGTCGACCGTGAGCGCAAGGAACCGACTGACAACCCCTTGCTGCCGATGCTCGAGGCCTTGGCCAACGGCGACTCACTGATCATCTTCCCCGAAGGCACACGTAACCTCGCGGACGGCCTGCTGCCGTTCAAAAGCGGGATCTATCACTTGGCCAAAGCACACCCCGAGGTCGAGCTGGTGCCGGTGTGGATCGCCAACCTCAACCGCGTCATGCCCAAGGGCCGGTTCCTGCCGCTGCCCTTGCTATGCACCACCCGTTTTGGCGCGGCGCTGACCCTCGATATTGATGAAAGCAAAGAACAGTTTCTCCAGCGCAGCCGTGCAGCGCTGCTGGACCTGGCTGAGGAGCCGGCCTGACATGGACAGACAAACCCTGATGCTGTTTGGCGGGATTGGTGCTTTCCTGCTGCTCGCCTCGCTGATCGGCTGGATCCTCAAGCTACGCAAGCGCGGTACACCGGACCCGGTGATCGATAATCTCAACGCGCGGATCAACGCCTGGTGGGTGATGGTGGCGGTGATCGGCATCGCTTTCTGGCTCGGCACCAGCGCGGTCATCCTGCTGTTCTACGCCGTATCCTTCTACGCCCTGCGTGAGTTCATGACCCTCACCCCGACCCGGCGCAGCGACTACCCGGCCCTGGTGGCGGCCTTCTACCTGGCGCTGCCGCTGCAGTACCTGCTGATTTATTTCGACTGGTACGGGCTGTTCTCGATCTTCATTCCGGTCTACGTATTCCTGTTGCTGCCGATCCTCGCGTCATTGGGCGGGGACAGCACGCACTTTCTCGAGCGCGCCTCCAAGGTCCAATGGGGGCTGATGATTGCGGTGTTCTGCGTGTCCCACGTACCCGCCCTGCTGACCCTGGACATTGCTGGATACGAGGGCCGCAACCTGCTGCTGATCGCCTACCTGGTCATCGTGGTGCAGATGTCGGACGTGTTGCAGTACGTCTGCGGCAAACTGTTTGGCAAACACAAGATCGCGCCCAACCTGTCGCCGTCCAAGACTGTCGAAGGTTTTGTCGGCGGTATCCTCCTGGCTTCCGTGATCGGGGCCGCGTTGTGCTGGATTACCCCGTTCAATGCCTGGCAGTCGTTCCTGATCGCCCTGCTGATCAACCTGCTGGGGTTTGCCGGTGGCATCGTGATGTCGGCGATCAAGCGCGACCGTGGCGTCAAGGACTGGGGGCACATGATCGAAGGCCACGGCGGCATGCTCGACCGCCTGGACTCGGTGTGCTTCGCCGCGCCGATCTTCTTTCACCTGGTGCGGTATGGATGGACGTGAGTCCGGCGGCTCCTACAGACAGCCGATAAAAAAGGGCGCCATCGGCGCCCTTCTTCATTGCGGTGACTCAGTGCTGCAGTGCTGGTTTTTGCTCGCCGTTGATCGGGATGCGTTTGGCTTTCGCCTCTTCCGGCACGATGCGCAGCAGGTCGATACTCAACAGGCCATTGCGCAGGTCCGCGGCCTTGATTTCGATGTGATCGGCCAGGCGGAACGACAGTTTGAAAGCGCGCTGGGCGATGCCCTGGTGCAGGAAGGTCACGCTGTCGTTGCTGTCGCGTTTGCCGCCACTGATGGTCAACACGCCTTTTTCGACTTGCAGTTCCAGGTCTTCTTCCTGGAAGCCGGCTGCCGCCACGACGATGCGGTATTGGTCGTCACCGTGTTTTTCAACGTTGTAGGGTGGGTAGCTGCTGCCGGGCTCATTGCGCAGCGCAGACTCGAACAGATCGTTGAAACGATCGAAACCTACCGAAGAACGGAACAGTGGAGCCAGGGAAAATGCGGTACTCATGGTTCAAATCTCCTGAAAACAATCAGCAAGGTTTTTTGTCTCCGCGACCCGAATTCGGCATCGCGTAACCCTTAGATAGGGACCGCTGATTGCATTTCAAGAGGTTTTCTGCAGTTTTTTTCAGGCCGCCTCCGCAACCTGCAAACCCAGCAAACGCGAGACCTGGTCCAGTTCCGTCTCCCGGCGCATGAGGGTAAACAGCTCCACCGCCTCGGGATAATTGCGGGTCAACATCGCCAGCCATTGCTTCAAGCGACCCGGCGATTGGCGCGCGGTCATCTGCGCCTTGGCCTGCAGCCAGAATTCCTGGATCAACGGCAACAGCTCGGCCCAGGTCATCTCCACCACCTCTTCACCCGCCCGCGCGGCAGCGATCTGTCGCGCCAGGTCCGGGCGCGACACCAGGCCGCGACCCAGCATGATGTCTTCCACTCCACTGATCTCGCGGCAGCGGCGCCAGTCGTCGACGCTCCAGATATCGCCATTGGCGAACACCGGCACCTTGACCACCTCCTGCACCCGCGGGATCCACTCCCAATGCGCCGGCGGCTTGTAGCCATCCATCTTGGTCCGCGCGTGCACCACGATATGCTCGGCGCCGCCTTCGGCCAGTGCGGTGGCACACACCAGCGAACCGTCCGGGCTATCGAAACCCAGGCGCATCTTGGCGGTCACCGGAATGTGCGCCGGAACCGCACGCCGCACATGCTCGACGATCTGATTGAGCAGCTCAGGCTCCTTGAGCAATACCGCACCGCCACGGGACTTGTTGACGGTCTTGGCCGGGCAACCGAAGTTCAGGTCGATCACCTGCGAGCCCAGCTCACAGGCCAGCGCCGCGTTTTCCGCCAGGCACACCGGATCGGAACCGAGCAATTGCACACGCAGCGGCACGCCGGCTGCGGTCTTGGCACCGGTGAGCAATTCAGGTCCGAACTTGTGAAAATAGGCAGGCGTGAGCAGTTGATCGTTGATCCGGATGAACTCGGTCACGCACCAATCGATACCGCCAACCCGGGTCAGCACGTCCCGCAGGATGTTGTCGACCAACCCCTCCATGGGCGCCAAGGCAATTTGCATGGAAAACACTCAACAAAAATCGTGCGGCAGTTTAGCCGGTTTCGCCGACCAGGGCATGCCGTACCGGTAGACGGTTTCGCGTCGTTTCGACGAAAAAGCCGAGTTAAACCGTCGACACGCCGCAAAGAAAGTCGGGCTGGCAAAGTAAAAGCACTTTCATATGCATTTACTCCGACGCCCAGTTAGTGGATGAACATGCGTGACGGCAGTTACGGCTCGGTTCGCGAACTGGATAATTTTCTAGAAAAGAAAATGATGTACAGCATCAGAAGTCACCTGGAGGGGGAGTCTAAATCAAGCATTGTGGCGTGCTTACGCTGCAGGCCTAAAAAGCCGAATAGACCAAACACATTGTAGGACTCATCCCTCACAACAAGAGGAAAGTAGAGCGATAACACAGGATAAAGCCGACTCCACAAACTCTCGACAATCGTGAATAGTCAAACTTGCATTATGAACAAATCAAAACCTCAACGTATCCACCTTAAAAACACAGAACGAGACATCATAGAAAACCATCCAAGACTAATGACTCACGAAAGCGAAACAACTGAATTTCATCGACCACGCACCTTAAAACAGAAAACAACATCACCACATCAAGCCAACTTTAACCCACCAAAAACGCAAACTTACGGAGCCACCTCCAACACCTGAAACAACATAAATACACATAAAACTTCACATACAGGATAGACAACATGACAAAAACCAATAGAGACATTATTGTCATCGGAGGCGAATCACCTGAAGAACGAAAGTACATGACGCCTATTGATGAATACATACGATCACTATCAGAAAAGGCCAACCCTACGATTCTTTTTATTTCAACAGCCAATGGTGACGATCCGATCAAGGCCCGCGAGTTCTTTAACAAATATGAAAGTTCAGGCTGCATTGTCATTCAACTGACATTTTTCATACCGCCGTTCACGCACGCAGCACATATTTCATCATTGATAGACCAAGCTGACATTATCTACGTCGCTGGTGGCAACACGAGAGCAATGCTCGCCATTTGGCGGGAATTCGGTGTAACCGACTGTCTGAGAAAAGCGTGGGTAAACGGTAAAATTCTCTGTGGTGTCAGCGCCGGAGCAATTTGTTGGTTCGACTACGGACACTCGGACTCTGGAGGAGAATACGCACTGATCAACGGCCTAGGGTTACTCTCCGGAGCACTATGTCCGCACTTCAGCTCAGAGGCCGAACGACATGCATCCTTCGTCGAGTTAGTGCGTTCAAAAAACATTCACCCTGCCTATGCAGTAGATGATGGCATTGCGCTCCACTTCAAAAATGGCAAATACCATAAAACAATCCGCAACGAGATGTTACGCAACAGCTATTACATCAATACGGCATACCCACATGTCCGTTCACTGTGAACCCAAAATGCCCACGATATTGTCGCGCCGACACTCAGACTCAACATCACCCTCATCAATTACCTTGCAATGGCCAATAAAACTACCGTATGCGTAAACGCTTCTGGATTTACAGTGCGCCTCTTTACCCAGCGCGCAGGTGTTTTTCACTTCCGAGTGGAAGCGCTATCCTGGCGCACAAAAAAACGGCACCGTTGCGGCGCCGTTCGTTTATCAAGCCAAATTACTTACGCGCCGCCTCCCACGACTTCAGCAGCTCGGCATAACTCACGGTCTCGCCCTTGGGTTTCTCGTTGGCCAGTTTCGGTTTTGGTGCGCCCGGCTGGTCGAACCAGTATTGCGCGTCGCGTTCCGGGTTCATTTTCGGGCCGCAAACCGGTTGGACCTTGGAGCGTTCGAGGCGGGCCATGATGGCGTCCTGGTCCTTGGCCAGGCCGTCGAGGGCCTGTTGCGGGGTTTTCTCGCCACTGGCGGCTTCGGCAATGTGGCTCCACCACAGCTGGGCCAGGCGCGGGTAGTCCGGCACGTTGGTCCCGGTCGGGGTCCATTGCACGCGGGCCGGGCTGCGGTAGAACTCCACCAGGCCACCGAGCTTGGGTGCCAGGTCAGTCATGGCCTGGGAGTTGATGTCCGACTCACGAATCGGCGTCAGGCCGACGATGGTCTTTTTCAGCGACACGGTTTTTGAAGTGACGAACTGGGCATAGAGCCAGGCCGCCAGTTTCTGTTTCTCCGGCGTCGACTTCATGAACGTCCAGGACCCCACGTCCTGATAGCCCAGCTTCATGCCCTCTTCCCAATACGGTCCGCGCGGCGATGGCGCCATCCGCCATTTCGGCGTGCCGTCGGCGTTCATCACCGCCAACCCTGGCTTGGTCATGTCAGCCGTAAAGGCGGTGTACCAGAAGATCTGCTGGGCGATATTGCCCTGGGAGGGCACCGGCCCGGATTCGGAGAAGGTCATGCCGGCCGCTTCCGGTGGCGCGTAGGCCTTCATCCAGTCGACATATTTCTGTGTCGCGAACACCGCCGCCGGGCCGTTGGTATCGCCACCACGGGTCACGCTGGAGCCGACCGGGTGGCAATCCTCTACGCGAATGCCCCACTCATCCACCGGCAAGCCATTGGGCAGGCCCTTGTCGCCCCCACCGGCCATGGAGAACCAGGCATCGGTGAACCGCCAGCCCAGGGACGGGTCTTTCTTGCCGTAGTCCATGTGCCCATACACCCGCTTGCCGTCGATTTCCTTGACGTCTTCGGTGAAGAACTTGGCGATGTCTTCATAGGCCGACCAGTTCACCGGCACGCCCAGCTCGTAGCCGTACTTTTCCTTGAACTTGGCCTTCAGGTCCGCCCGCTCGAACCAGTCGGCGCGAAACCAGTAGAGGTTGGCGAACTGCTGGTCGGGCAGTTGGTAGATCTTGCCGTCTGGGGCGGTGGTGAAGGAAAGACCGATGAAATCCTTGAGATCGAGGGTCGGCGAGGTGTAGTCCTTGCCTTCATTGGCCATCAGGTCGGTGATTGATTCGGTTTTGCCATAGCGAAAGTGCGTACCGATCAGGTCCGAGTCGTTGACCCAACCGTCATAGATGTTTTTGTCCGACTGCATCTGGGTCTGCAGTTTTTCCACCACGTCGCCTTCTTGCAACAGGTCGTGGGTCAGCTTGATCCCGGTGATTTCGTTGAAGGCCTTGGCCAGCACCTTGGACTCGTATTCGTGGGTGGCGATGGTTTCCGAGACCACGTTGATCTTCATTCCACGAAACGGCTCGGCGGCCTTGATGAACCACTTCAGCTCTTCCAGCTGTTGCTCGGCCGTGAGAGTCGAGGGTTTGAATTCGCTGCCAATCCATTTTTTCGCGGCGTCTTCATAGGCATCGGCCCAGGCTGCAACGCTCAACCCGCTGAGTGCCAGCATGGCTGCCACTGAAATGCTATGTCGCAGCTTATTGTTTTTCTCGAACATAGAGACCTCCTGTATTAGGTTTCGGAGCACGATTGCCGGGTGTCGGCTAGCCCCAACGCATCACGACCAACAGCCACACCAGGGACAGGCCGGTGGCCACCCAGATGCTCCAGCCGGTAGCGCCAATCACCAGCAAATGCAGGTAGGCGCTGCCGAGAAGACCGATAAACAGCCGATCACCACGGGTGGTGCTGATCGGTAAAAAGCCGCGCCGGGCGATGCTCGGCGAACGCAGTTCCCAAGTGGTCATGCCCACCAGCAGCAAGGCGATGGCGCCGAAGAAGAGCGCGGTCGGCTGGGTCCAGTTCATCCACTCCATCATCAGCTCCTCACACTCGTCCCAGGGCAAAGCCCTTGGCCACATGGTTGCGTACGAACCAGATCACCAGCATGCCCGGCAGGATCGTCAGCACCCCGGCCGCCGCCAACACCCCCCAATCGATCCCCGAGGCCGACACGGTGCGGGTCATCACTGCGGCTATCGGCTTGGCATTGACCGAGGTCAGGGTGCGCGCCAGCAGCAGCTCGACCCAGGAAAACATGAAGCAGAAGAACGCCGTCACACCGATGCCCGAGCCGATCAGCGGGATGAAAATCTTGACGAAGAACTTGGGAAAACTGTAGCCGTCGATGTAGGCGGTTTCGTCGATTTCCTTCGGCACTCCGGACATGAACCCTTCGAGGATCCACACCGCCAGCGGCACGTTGAACAGGCAGTGGGCCAGGGCCACCGCGATGTGGGTGTCGAACAGGCCGATCGACGAATACAGCTGGAAGAACGGCAACAGGAACACCGCTGGCGGCGCCATGCGGTTGGTCAGCAGCCAGAAGAACAAGTGCTTGTCGCCGAGGAACCGATAACGGGAGAACGCGTAGGCCGCTGGCAGCGCCACGCTCAGGGAAATCACCGTGTTCAGGCTCACGTAGTACAACGAGTTGAGGTAGCCGGTGTACCAGCTCGGGTCGGTGAAGATCACTTTGTAGTTGGCCAGGGTGAAGTCCTGGGGAAACAGGGTCAGGCCACCGAGGATTTCCGTGTTGCTCTTGAACGACATGTTCAGCAACCAGTAGATCGGCACCAGCAGGAACAGGATGTAGAGCAACAGAGGCAGCAGCTTGGTCTTGCTCATGTCGGGCCTCAGCGGTTGGCGTCGGAGTGGGTCATGGCGGTGTAGAACAGCCAGGACACCAGCAGGATGATCAGGAAGTACACCAGCGAGAAGGCCGCCGCCGGCCCCAGGTCGAACTGGCCGATCGCCATCTGAGTCAGGGTCTGGCTGAGGAAGGTGGTGGCGTTGCCAGGCCCACCACCGGTGAGCACGAACGGCTCGGTGTAGATCATGAAGCTGTCCATGAAACGCAGCATCACCGCGATCAGCAGCACACTCTTGAGCTTGGGCAACTGGATGTGGCGAAACACCGCCCAACTCGATGCCCGGTCGATCCGGGCGGCCTGGTAGTAGACATCCGGGATCGCCCGCAGACCGGAGAAACACAACAGGGCCACCAGCGAGGTCCAGTGCCAGACATCCATCACCAACACCGTGACCCAGGCATCCATGGTGTTGGCCGCGTAGTTGTAGCTGATGCCCATGGCGTTGAGGGTCGAGCCCAGCAGGCCGATGTCGGCGCGGCCGAAAATCTGCCAGATGGTGCCGACCACGTTCCATGGAATCAGCAGCGGGATTGCCAGGATGATCAGCACCAGCGACGACCAGCGGCCCTTGGTCGGCATGGTCAGGGCGATGCCGATGCCCAGCGGGATCTCGATCAGCAGCACGCAGGTGGAATAGATGAACTGGCGCAGCAGCGAGTCGTGCAGCCGTGGGTCCAGCAGCACCTGTTTGTACCAGTCGGCTCCGACGAAGTAGCGGCTGGACTGGTCGAAGATGTCCTGCACCGAATAGTTGACCACGGTCATCATCGGGATCACCGCACTGAACGCCACCAGCAGGAACACCGGCAGCACCAGCCACCACGCCTTGTTGTTCTGCACCTTGTTCATGGCTGCCCCTCGTTGCTGGCGTGCATGGGCAGCAGATATTCATCGGCGTAGACCATCAGCCACTGCGCCGGAAAGCTGATATAGGCGGTGCCCTGGGGCACCGGCTTGTCTTCGGCCAGGCGCACTTTGAGCGGCACGCCGCCCAGGTTCAGGGTCATGATCTTGTAGGTGCCCAGGTCCTCGACATGCACCACCGTCGCTTGCATTGCCTCATCGAAGGGCTCGTCCCAGACATGCACGAACTCCGGGCGGATGCCAACCTTCAGCGATTTGCCGGCGGCCTCGGCGATGCGCTGCTGCAGGCCTTCGGACAACGGCAAGTCGATGTCAGCGAAACCCACGCCCCCGGGACGTGGGCTGACCTCGATCAGGTTCATCCCCGGGCTGCCGATGAAATAACCGACGAAGGTATGGCTCGGTCGCTCGAACAGCTCGCGCGGGGTACCGAACTGGACGATCTGCCCGCCGTACATCACCGCGATCTTGTCGGCGAAAGTCGAGGCCTCGAGTTGATCGTGGGTGACGTAGACCATGGTGATGTTGAATTGCTCGTGGATCTGCTTGAGCTTGCGCCGCAGCTTCCACTTAAGGTGCGGATCGATCACCGTCAGCGGCTCGTCGAACAGGATCGCCGACACGTCGTCACGCACCAGCCCGCGGCCCATGGAGACTTTCTGTTTTTCGTCGGCGCTGAGGTTGCGCGCCTTTTTCCCCAGCAGCGCCTGCAGGTCGAGGACCTCGGCGATTTCCTGGACCTTGCTGTGTACCCGGGCCTCGGCCATGCCTTGATTGCGCAGGGGAAAAGCCAGGTTATCGAACACCGTCATGGTGTCGTAGACCACCGGAAACTGGAAAACCTGAGCGATGTTGCGCTTCTCCGGGGTCAGTTGGTTGACCACCTTGTTGTCGAACAGCACCTGCCCTTCGGAGGGGCTGAGCAGGCCGGAAATGATGTTGAGCAAGGTCGACTTGCCGCATCCGGAAGGCCCGAGCAAGGCGTAGGCCCCGCCCTGCTCCCAGACATGGTTCATCTCACGGATCGCGTAGTCTTCAGGCCCCGCCGGGGTGCGGGTGTAGCTGTGGGCGAGGTTGTGCAAGTGAATTTCGGCCATCAGGCAACCCTCGCGACACGCCGGCCGGGCGCCTGCAGCAGGCGTCCCTGGCCGTCGAAGACAAACAGTTTGTGGGTCGGGATGTAGATGCGGATCGGCGCATCGACGTCGTACTCGTGCACCCCGGGCAAGTGCAGCACCAGCAGGAAGTGTTCGTTGCGCACATGCAGGAAGGTTTCCGAACCGCTGATTTCCGCCACTTCGACGGTCACCGCCAGTTCCAGGTCGTCGTCGTTGCTCGGCACCAGGGAAATATGGCTGGGGCGCACGCCAAAGCGGAACTCGCCCTCACCCACCGGGCGCAAGTCGACGTTCAGCGGGAAGTGCACAAAATTGGCGAAGCTGACTTCGTTGCCGGCGATGCGCCCCGGCATCAGGTTGATCGGTGGCTCGGAGAACAGTTCGGCGGCCAGCACGGTCTGCGGTTGATGATAGACCTCGGCGGTCTTGCCGCTCTGGATCACCCGGCCCTCGTGCAGGATGGTGGTGGTGCCGCCCAGGGCCAGCGCCTCGTTGGGTTCGGTGGTGGCGTAGATGGCGATGGTATGGCGCGCCTGGAACAACTCGCGCATTTCCTGGCGCAGCTCTTCGCGCAGCTTGTAGTCGAGGTTGACCAAGGGTTCGTCGAACAGGATCAGTTCAGCATCCTTGACCAGCGCCCGGGCCATGGCGGTGCGCTGCTGCTGGCCGCCCGACAACTCCAGCGGATAACGCTTGAGGAACTTGTCGATGCGCAGCATCTGCGCGGTCTCGTGCACCTTGCTCTGGATCAGCTCGGCCGAGACCCCGGCTTGGCGCAAGGGCGAGGCGATGTTCTCGAACACGGTCATGGTCGGGTAGTTGATGAACTGTTGATAGACCATCGACACGTTGCGCAGACGCACCGGGCGCTGGGTGACATCGACCCCGTTCATCAGGAGACGCCCGCTGTCCGGCTTGTCGAGACCGGCCATCAAGCGCATCAGGCTGGTCTTGCCCGACAGCGTGCGGCCCAGGAGGACGTTGAACGACCCGGGCTCGAAGTGCAGGTTGGCATCATCGATCCAGACTTGGCCCTCGACGGTGCGGCTGACGTGCTCCAGCGTTAATGACATGGCTCGGCCTTTTTCTTATTGGAGTCAAGCGACCGAGGTGACAGAGCGACATTCGTGCCAGAAATTCCAAAGGCTTGATCTGCCTGGGCTTTGACGAAAAAGAACAGGATGATGGGTTCGCGCCTGAACAGAAATGAACAACTTCACCTGCGCAATTGAACAGTTGCCGAGTTGACTTTGAACAATTGTGAACAACACTCAATCGATTACGTCGTTGCGTTCGTCCATAACAAAAACAATAAATGTTTGCCCAGGGACTGCCTGCCATGCCCGCGCCTGCCTCGCCCTTGCCCCACGACGCCATCATCCAGGACTCCTGGCGCCGCTGCCGCGCCTTCGGCCTGCAACATCAAAGCCCCCCGGCCTTCGACCAGCTCCCCGCCGCCGGTATCGCGCGCCTGCTGGAAAGCCAGCACGCACTGGTGCAGACCACCCACCAAGAGGTGCTGCCTTATTACGAGAACATCCTCAGCAACTCCAACTGCCTGATCATGCTGGCCGACAACCAGGGCCAAGTGCTGACCTCATGGGGTACCCAACGCTTTATCGAGCCGAGCCTGAGCCGTGGCTTCAACGCCGGTGCCAGTTGGCGTGAGCAATCCAGCGGCACCAACGCCATCGGTACCGCCCTGGCCTGCGAACAGGCCGTGCATATCGCCCACGATGAGCACTTTCTCAAGGCCAACCGCTTCATGACCGGCTCCGCCGCACCGATTTTCGATGCCGAGCGGCGGCTGATCGCCGTGCTCGATGTATCCAGCGACAGCTACCTGCCCCCGGACCACACCCTGGGCATGGTCAAGATGATGAGCCAGACCGTGGAAAACCGGCTGATCCTCAATCTGTTCAAGGGTGAACACTTCCAGTTGGTGTTCAACACCGGGCTGAACAACCTCGACAGCCAATGGGCCGGCCTGCTGATTTTTGATGAAAGCGGTCAGGTGCTCTCGGCCAATCGGCGCGCGGACAATCTGCTGGGCATCAGCTTGTCGCGGGTCAGCATCGACAGTCTGTTCAAGGTCTCGTTGCTGGAGTTGCTCAACCAGCCCGACGGCCTGCCCTTCGCCCTGCAGGCGGCAGGGCGCAATCGTTTCCATTGCCTGCTCAAGCGGCCGTTGCAGCGCCCGGTGCAGGCCCGGGTGTTTGCCCAAGCCCCCCTCCCCGCGCCACAGCCCATCAGCCTCGGCACCCTGCACTTTGGCGACAGTCGCGTGGAAAAGGCCGTGCGCCAGGCCGAGCGCCTGTTGGAAAAAGACATTCCCCTGTTGATTCACGGCGAAACCGGGGTGGGCAAGGAAGTCTTCGTCAAGGCCCTGCACCAGGCGAGCTCACGCAGCAAACAGGCGTTTATCGCCGTCAACTGCGCAGCGATCCCCGCCGAACTGGTGGAATCCGAGCTGTTTGGCTATGAAAAAGGTGCCTTCACCGGTGCCAATCAGAAAGGCAGCATCGGCCTGATCCGCAAGGCCGACAAAGGCACCCTGTTTCTCGACGAAATCGGCGACATGCCACTGCCGACCCAGGCCCGGCTGCTACGCGTGCTGCAGGAGCGTTGTGTGCAGCCGGTGGGCAGCAGTGAACTGTTCGCAGTGGACATCCGCATCATCTCGGCCACCAACCGTTCATTGCGCGAGCAGGTGCAACTGGGGCGCTTTCGCGAGGACCTGTATTACCGCATCGGCGGCCTGACCCTGGAACTGCCGCCGCTGCGCGAGCGCAGCGACAAGCAGGCGCTGTTCAAGTGCCTCTGGGAACAGCACCGCGAGGCGCTCCAGTGGGCCGGCTTGAGCCCGGAGGTACTGGCCCTGTTCGAACGCCATCCATGGCCTGGCAATCTGCGCCAGGTCAGCAGCGTGATCCAGGTGGCCCTGGCCATGGCCGAAGACCAACCGGTGCGGCCGGAGCATTTACCGGATGATTTTTTTGTCGACCTGGAGATGGAGCCGCTTGAGACGCCCGAGATTTTAACGGTGGATTTGAATGATGCCGAGGATTTGAATCGGCAGTTGCAGGCAGTTGGGGGGAATATTTCGCATTTGGCACGGCGGTTGGGGGTTAGTCGCAATACCCTCTATAAAAGGTTGCGCCAGTGCGAGAGCTGACCGCTGCGCGGTCAATCGCGAGCAAGCTCGCACAGTGGTTCTGGGGTGCTCGCGGATTTTGCATGCGCCGAAGCCAACTTGTGGAAGCTGGCTTCGGCGCGATTTAGCAATGAAGCAACCAGGTGATTCTCAACTGTATGCGTTGATAAACCAGGTGATCATCGGGATAGCCACAATGTCGATCAGCACGGCACCGCACAGCGGCACGATGATGAAGGCTTTGTACGAGAACACTTTGTAATGGTCACAAATGGCGCCCATGTTGGCCACTGCATTGGGCGTCGCGCCCAGCCCGTGCCCCATGAAGCCTGCGCACAAGACTGCCGCGTCGTAGTTGCGGCCAAACAGGCGGAACAGGACGAACACGCACAGCAGAATCATGATCACCACCTGCACCACCAGAATCACCAGCAGCGGCAAGCCGAGCTTCTCCAGCTCCCAAAACTTCAGACTCATCATTGCCATGGTCAGGAACATGCCCAGGCACACATCGCCGATAGTGCTGACGGCATGGTCGGGCATCTCGATAACCTGAGCACGGTCATTGAGGTTGCGCAGGATGATCGCGACGAACATGGCACCCACATAGCTCGGCAACACGATACCCAGATGCTGTTGCAAGCTGGAGCCCAGCCAGAACCCAAGCACCATGATCACCACAATGCAGGTCAACAAGCGCAACAAGGTGGCAGCATCCAGCGCGGGCTGCGGGGTGTGGACCACTTCTTCGAACGCCTTGAGGCTGCCAACGGCTTCGGCCTTGACTACGAGTTTGTTGCGCTCGATCAACCAGCGCGCCAGCGGGCTACCCAACAAGCCGCCTGCCACCATGCCAAAGGTTGCAGCTGCCAGCGCTGCAGTGGTCGCACCGACCGCACCGAGGTTTTCAGCAATCGGCCCGAAAGCTGCCGCCGCACCAAAACCGCCTTCCAGTGACACCGCGCCGGCCATGATCCCCAGCAACGGGTCGATGCCCAGCAGCTTGGCGACACTGACACCCACCACGTTTTGCACCAGCGCCAGGCCCCAGCACGCACCCAGGTAGATAAACAGTAATTTGCCGCCCTTGCGCAGCAAACCCAGGCTACCACCCAAACCGACAGTGGTGAAAAACGCCACCATCAGCGGGGTTTGCAGGCTGGTGTCGAGGGTCAGGTTGAGCAGTTGCTGATCACGTAACAGCCAGATCACCAAGGCAAAACCAAAACCACCAATCACCGGTGCAGGAACACACAGGTGACGCAGCCAGTAGCTACGTTTTTTCAGTTGGGCACCCAGGCCCAGCAGGAGCAAAGCGAGAGCGAGGGTGCTCAGCGCATCCAGTTCGAATGTCAGCATGGCGAATTTCTCTTTTTCTTATGATTCAACAAGCGGTTTCAGGGATTTACGGAAAAACTTAATCGATCAGGCTGGCGAGCAGACGCGCGCCAATGCGGGCGGTTCGATTGTCGATATCCAGGCCGGGGTTGAGTTCGGCGATGTCGGCCATGCGCAATTTGCCGCTGGCCTTGGCATGACGTATCAGGTGCTCGACGATCTGCATGTCCACGCCATGGGCAGACGGCGCACTGACACCGGGCGCCTGGCTGGCGGGCAGGACATCAAGGCAGATGGTCATGTAGAGGTGATCGACGTCTTGCAAGAACTCATCGATCAGCGCTTCGCAGGCGGGTATGTCCCAGCTGTTCATTTGCCGGTCGAGGCGGTAACGCACATTCAGTCGCTGCGCCTGCTCAAACAGCGCCTGGGTGTTGTTCATCTGGCTGACACCCAGGCAGCAATAGGTGAACGGCATCTGCGCACGCTGGCAGTACTCGGCTATCTGGCGAAAAGGGGTACCCGAACTGCTTTGTTCACCATGGCGCAGATCAAAGTGGGCATCAAAGTTGAGAACGCCGATCCGCGCATGCGGGGTGGCCTGGCGCAGGTGATCGGCCAGGCCGCTAAAGCTGGCAAAGGCGATTTCATGGCCGCCACCCAACCCCAACGGCAAATGCCCCTGGTTGAGCATATAGCTGACGTGGTGAGCGTAAATCTGCTGCGCGCCTTCGAGGTTGCTGTCGGTGCAGCTCACATCGCCCGCGTCATACAGCGGCGCACGGCCGTGCCACGCCAGGTTGGCCAGCGCCTTGCGCAGTGCTGACGGGCCAAGACGGGCGCCGGTGCGTCCTTGATTACGTTTGACGCCTTCATCACAGGCCAGTCCAATCAGTGCTGCACCCGCAGACTGACCCTCGCAGAAGGGCTTGACCCATTGATGCCAGCGCAGCGCAGCCTGCCCTTCGCCAGCGTCGATACGACCTGTCCACAGGGGTATGTCAGAAACAGCAGTCATGCTTGAAACTCCAGTCAAATTCAGTCGAGCCGGGCGCTCAGGCGCAGGGCCACGTCCTGGGTCCAGCGGATCAGGCGTTCACTGCGGGTGTGCGCACGGAAGGCAGGAGCCATGAGGCTGATGGCGCCGTGCAGGCGATTTCGGCTGTCGAGCAACGGCGCGCTGATACCCCAAATGCCGTCGTCGATTTCACTCACACTCACGGCATAACCGGCAGCGCGGATATCGGCAAAACTGCGTTGGTACGTGGCGACGTCCTCGCTTTCGACGCCTTGCGCCAAAAGAGCCGACAGGCTTTGCGCCTCATCCATATAGGCCAACAGCACTCTCGCCGACGCACCGACCAACAGCGGCTGGGCCAGCCCTTTTTGGTAGCAGCAACGCAGCGGTTGCGGGCTGTCGACCAGTTCGATGCAAATCGCCTGGCCATTGCTGGGCACCATTAACGCCACGCTTTCCTGGCTTTGCTCGGCCAGGCGCTTGAGTTCCGGCTTGGCGAGGGTCACCAGCACGGCTTCGCGGTCGAATTTCTTGGCCAGTTGCAAACAAGTTGGCCCCGGCAAATAGCGACCCTGACCGTTCTCTTCGGCAAGCCCCCAGCGCAGCAGGGTCTTGAGATGGCGATAAGTGCTGCTGAGCGGCTGTGCCAGTTGCTCGGACAGTTCTTTGGCGGAGATCGCCTCGCGGGATTGCCCCAGGGTGACGAGGATTTGCAGCAAGCGATCAGTGGGCGTGTTGTAGTTCATATCGGCCTCATGCTCTTGCGGGCATGGTGCACCGAGTTTTCCATTAACTGAAACCGGATTCCCACTGAGTGGGAAAAAACCCGCAGATAACGATCAGCGGTCAGCCCTTAGCCTCACGGATGATCTGCCGAATCAATGCCTTGCGATGCCGGTCAAAACAAAACCCGCACTAGGCGGGTTTGGTTTTGCAGCGATGACACCACTCAGTCAGCCAGACGCCAGGTCGTGCCGCCCTTGCCGTCTTCCAGCACCACGCCCATGGCGGTGAGCTGGTCGCGGATGCGGTCGGATTCGGCCCAGTCTTTAGCGGCACGCGCCGCCAGGCGCGCGGCAATCAAGCCATCGACTTCAGCCGCGTCCACCCGCCCTTCCGCGCCAGCCTGCAGGAAGTCGTCGGCTTCGAGCTGCAACACACCCAGCACGCTGGCCAGTTCTTTCAAGCGCGCTGCCAGACCGGCCGCCGCATCGAGATCGCTCTCACGCAGGCGGTTGATCTCGCGCACCATCTCGAACAGCACCGCGCAGGCTTCCGGCGTGCCGAAGTCGTCGTTCATCACCTGGGTGAACCGCTCGACAAAGGCTTCGCCACCGGCCGGCGCCACCTTCGGCAGGCCTTTCAACGCGTGGTAGAAACGCTCCAGGGCGCTCTTGGCGTCCTTGAGGTTGTCTTCCGAGTAGTTGATGGCGCTGCGGTAGTGGCTCGACACCAGCAGGTAACGCACGACTTCCGGGTGGTACTTTTCCAGCACATCGCGGATGGTGAAGAAGTTGTTCAAGGACTTGGACATCTTCTCGCCATTGATGCGAATCATCCCGCAATGCATCCACGCGTTGGCGTAGGTCTTGCCGGTGGCCGCTTCGCTCTGGGCGATTTCGTTCTCGTGGTGCGGGAACTCCAGGTCGCTGCCGCCGCCATGGATGTCGAAGGTCTCGCCCAGGCAGCAGGTGGACATCACCGAGCACTCGATGTGCCAGCCCGGACGCCCGGCGCCCCACGGCGACTCCCAGCTCGGCTCGCCCGGCTTGACGCCCTTCCACAGCACGAAATCCAGGGGATCGTCCTTGGCTTCGTCGACCTCGATCCGCGCACCGATGCGCAGGTCTTCGATCTTCTTGCGCGACAGCTTGCCGTAGCCCATGAACTTGCCGACGCGGTAGTACACGTCGCCATTGCCCGGGGCGTAGGCGTAACCCTTGTCGATCAGGGTCTGGATCATCGCGTGCATGCCCGGAATGTGATCCGTGGCGCGCGGCTCCATGTCCGGCTTCTGGATGTTCAGGCGCGCTTCGTCTTCGTGCATCGCCGCGATCATGCGCTCGGTCAAGGCTTCGAACGACTCACCGTTCTCATTGGCCCGATTGATGATCTTGTCGTCGATGTCGGTGATGTTGCGCACGTAGGTCAGGTCGTACCCGCTGAACCGCAACCAGCGGGTCACCAGGTCGAACGCGACCATGCTGCGGCCGTGGCCGAGGTGGCAGTAGTCGTACACGGTCATGCCGCACACGTACATGCGCACCTTGTTGCCATCCAGCGGCTTGAAGACTTCTTTGCTCTTGGTGAGCGTGTTGTAGATCGTTAGCACGTTAGTTCCTTGACTGAATCACTGACCCCAGGAGTCGCGCAGGGTCACGGTACGGTTGAATACCGGAGCGCCCGGTTTCGAGTCCTTGATATCCGCGCAGAAGTAACCTTCGCGCTCGAACTGGAAACGGTCTTCCGGCTGTGCATCGCCCAGCGAAGGCTCGGCACGACAACCGGTGAGGACTTGCAGTGAGTCAGGGTTGATGTTGTCCAGGAAACTGGCGCTGTCTTCGGCCTTCTCAGGGTTGGCCGAGCGGAACAGGCGATCGTACAGGCGCACTTCGCACTCGATGCTGGCAGCGGCCGGCACCCAATGCACCACACCCTTGACCTTGCGGCCTTCAGGGTTCTTGCCCAGGGTGTCTGGATCGTAGGAGCAGCGCAGCTCGACGATATTGCCGTCGGCATCCTTGATCGCTTCGTCGGCGCGGATCACGTAGCTGCCGCGCAGGCGCACTTCGCCGTTCGGTTCCAGGCGCTTGTAGCCTTTTGGCGGCTCTTCCATGAAGTCGTCGCGGTCGATGTAGATTTCACGGGCGAACGGCAGCTTGCGCACGCCCAGCTCTTCTTTCTGCGGATGACGCGGCAGTTCGAGGTTTTCGACCTGGTCTTGCGGATAGTTGGTGATCACCACCTTCAACGGACGCAACACGCACATGGCGCGCGGGGCGTTCGCGTCGAGATCCTGACGGATGCTGAATTCCAGCATGCCGAAGTCGACCACGCCATCGGAACGGTTGGTGCCAACCATGTCGCAGAAGTTGCGGATCGACGCCGGGGTGTAGCCGCGACGACGGAAGCCCGACAGCGTCGACATACGCGGGTCATCCCAGCCATGTACGTGCTTTTCATCGACCAGTTGCTTGAGCTTGCGCTTGCTGGTGATGGTGTAGTTCAGGTTCAGGCGGCTGAATTCGTACTGGCGCGGCTTGGCCGGCACCGGCAGCGCGTCCAGGAACCACTCGTACAGCGGACGATGGCTTTCGAACTCCAGGGTGCAGATCGAGTGGGTGATGCCTTCGATGGCATCCGACTGACCGTGGGTGAAGTCATAGTTGGGGTAGATGCACCACTTGTCACCGGTCTGGTGGTGGTGGGCGTGACGGATGCGGTACATGATCGGGTCGCGCAGGTTCATGTTCGGCGAGGCCATGTCGATCTTGGCCCGCAGCACCCGTGCACCGTCCTGGAACTCACCGGCTTTCATGCGGGCGAACAGGTCGAGGTTTTCTTCCACGCTGCGCTCACGGAACGGGCTGTTCTTGCCCGGTTCGGTCAGGCTGCCGCGGTATTCCTTGGCCTGCTCAGGGGTCAGGTCGTCGACATAGGCCTTGCCCGCCTTGATCAGCTCGACCGCCCAGTCGTGCAACTGGTCGAAATACTGCGAGGCATAGCGCACTTCACCGGACCACTGGAAACCCAGCCACTTGACGTCGCTTTCGATGGCATCGATGTATTCCTGGTCTTCCTTGGCCGGGTTGGTGTCGTCGAAACGCAGGTGCGTGACGCCACCGAACTCCTGGGCCAGGCCGAAGTTCACACAGATCGACTTGGCGTGACCGATGTGCAGGTAACCATTGGGCTCTGGCGGAAAACGGGTGACGATCTGCGTGTGCTTACCCGAGTCCAGGTCCGCCTGGATGATCGGGCGCAGGAAGTTGACCGGCACGGCTGGGCCGTTCTTGGAATTCGAGGCAGGGTCGACAGTGGGCTTGCTCATAGGATCCTTGGGCGTACAAGTGCGTGGCCTACATGCAGGCCGAACAAAACAAAGCCGCTATCATAGCCGATGCGGTCAAGTGCCTGACAGAGCAGGCCGGAAAACTGCTGCTTTTAATCGAACCCAGATGAAAAAACAGCCTCGAAATTCGCGCCCGGCACGCTAAACTGCGCACCTTGGCCGACGCTGGCCAAACCGGTTGGGGGCCGTGCTGCCCCGAAACCCACGAATTCCTTAAAGAGTAGCGATCATGACTCAAGTCAAACTGACCACCAACCACGGCGACATCGTCCTGGACCTGAACGCCGAGAAAGCCCCGATCACCGTGGCCAACTTCATCGAGTACGTTAAGGCCGGTCACTACACCAACACCGTGTTCCACCGTGTAATCGGCAACTTCATGATCCAGGGCGGTGGTTTCGAGCCAGGCATGAAGGAAAAGAAAGACAAGCGTCCAAGCATCCAGAACGAAGCGGACAACGGTCTTTCCAACGACAAGTACACCGTGGCCATGGCTCGCACCATGGAGCCGCATTCGGCTTCCGCGCAGTTCTTCATCAACGTGGCGGACAACAGCTTCCTCAACCACAGCGGCAAGAACGTGCAGGGCTGGGGCTACGCGGTGTTCGCCAAAGTGACTGCCGGCACTGACGTTGTCGACAAGATCAAGGGTGTTTCCACCACCATGAAGTCCGGCCACCAGGACGTTCCAGCAGAAGACGTGATCATCGAGAAAGCCGAGATCATTGAGTGATACTGCTGATTTCAGACTTACATCTGGAAGAGGAGCGCCCGGACATCACCCGGGCGTTTCTGGATTTGCTCGCCACCCGTGCCCGCACGGCCAGTGCGCTGTACATACTGGGCGACTTTTTCGAGGCCTGGATCGGCGACGACGCCATGAGCCCCTTCCAACGCTCCATCTGCCAAGCCCTGCGCAACTTGAGCGACAGCGGCACGGCTATCTTTCTGATGCACGGCAATCGCGACTTCCTGTTGGGCAAGGCCTTCTGCAAAGCAGCCGGCTGTACCCTGCTAAAAGACCCGAGTGTGGTGCAACTCGCCGGTGAACCGGTGCTGCTGATGCACGGCGATAGCCTGTGTACCCGCGACATCGGCTACATGAAACTACGACGCTACCTGCGCAACCCGCTGACGCTGTTCATCCTGCGCCACCTGCCCCTGCGCACCCGCCACGCGCTGGCGCGCAAGTTGCGAAGCGAAAGCCGCGCGCAGACCCGCATGAAGGCCAACGACATCGTCGACGTGACCCCCGAGGAAATCCCGCGGATCATGCAGCAATACGGGGTAAAAACCCTGATCCACGGCCACACCCACCGCCCCGCCATCCACAAGCTGCAAATTGGCGACCTGGCAGCCAAGCGCATTGTGCTGGGTGACTGGGACCGTCAAGGCTGGGCATTGCAGGTGGACGACCAGGGATTCCAGCTGGCCGCGTTCGACTTCCCGGTGGCTGCCTTGCCACAGCTGTAGGAGCGAGCTTGCTCGTGATAGCAGTGGCTCAGGCCCCATCGCTGTTGAATGTGCCGGCCCCATCGCAAGCAAGCTCGCTGCCACATCTATGGATAACCCCCTACAAGCAGGTCGCCAAAGCCGCCAACCGACGCGTGGCAACCCAGCTATCTTGCACCACGTAATACTTCAACACCCCGCCCTGCACATCGATAAACGACTCAGCCGACCGGGTATAAACAGTAAACCCACCACCGTCCCCCGGCTCCAGGTAACCGCTGGCATCCACCCCAAACACCGCCTCATCCTGCCAGGCAAACTGCACACACTGGGCAACCACCAGATCAGCCTTGTTCGAAGCGAGCGTCTTGTAGGGGCTCTGGGTGCGGGCCTGGTTCATCGTCGATCCCGCACACCCGGCCAGTAACAGCCCCGCCAGTGCCACCAGACAAATACGCATCGTGCTTCCTTAAATAGGTAAAACGGCGACTCTATCACTCCACACCGCCGTCTCGAAGTGCAAAGGCTCTGCTTTACTTCGAGATAAGGCGCGACAGGCCACGGTTATTCACGCACCCTGTCGCGCCATTATGGGCGCCCTGCGCCACGTACTCTTTCTGGAAAGCCAATGACCCCCAACGCCGAGCTGTACAAACCGTCCACCGACTACGCCGACAAACTGATCAGCCAGATCGGCCAGACCCCCTCCTGGATTGCCAAGCGCATTGGCGTGACCGACAAACGCATCCGCTACATTCTCGACGGCGAACGCACGGTAAAGGGCGAGACCACGCCGATCCAGATGACCTACACCGAACAATTTGCCCTCGAGTGCCTGGCAGCCGAGGCCAAGGCCAACCGCAAGAAGACTTCCTGACCCGGATCAAGGCCCGGCCCGGTACCGCGCGCATACTTTCATTTTGACCAGGATGATTCATGGCCCCGATCGAATCGCAACACGAACTGGCGCTGCAACGTTTTCTCAATGCCCATCCGGCACTGCGCGAAGAACTGGACCACCTCAATCCGCTGGCTGCCCAGGCCAAAGGCGAGAGCATGGAGCAGTTTCGCAGCGAACACCTGCACCAAGCCTACGAAGCCGAGGCCGAGCGCCTGGGCCTGTTTGCCTGGGAACTGACCTTGCAGTTGACCGCCGCTACCCCCGAGGACTTCGCCGCCCAACGGCTGGAAGTGCACAAGGAGGTGGCGCAGATGGCCGGCATGGACTGGCAGGAGTACTGCGAACTGCACGGCCTCGAGCGTTAGCCGATGCTGCCTTCCCCACCCCATCGCGCACCCACCAGCGGGCTGTTGCACGTGCAGAAATGGCGCGGCCGGGTCGGCCTGTGCCTGGTGGCGAGCCTGTCGGTCCTGGCGGGCATGACCGACGCCATCGGCTTCATGGCCACCGGCGACTTTGTTTCCTTCATGAGCGGCAACACCACCCGGCTGGCGGTGGCGATCAGCGCCAGTGACTGGCTACTGACCCTGCACCTGTCAGTGCTGGTGCTGATGTTTATCGTCGGCAACGCCTTGGGCGTGATCGTCAGTCGCATCGGTCGGCGCCGCGCCCTGCCCTTGATGCTGAGTATCGCCGCCCTGCTGTGCGCCGCTGCGGCCTGGCCATTCGAAACGCAATTCCCGGCATTGCTGGCGGCCATTCTGGCCATGGGCATGCTCAATGCCGCCGTGGAGCAGGTCAACGGCCTGCCGATTGGCCTGACTTACGTTACCGGCGCCCTGTCACGCTTCGGCCGTGGCCTGGGGCGCTGGATGCTGGGCGAGCGGCGCACGGGCTGGCGCGTGCAGTTGATCCCCTGGGCCGGGATGTTTGCCGGTGCCGTGCTGGGGGCGATCCTGGAGCAACGGTTCGGCCTGCAAGCGCTGTACGCCAGCGGCTTGTTGGCGGCCGTGCTGGGCATTGTCTCGCTGAAGATTCCGCGCCGCTGGCAACTGGGCTACATGCCACGCTGAATCGCCCTTCGCCGCACCGCCGATAAAGCATTATCATGGCCGCAGATTTATCGTCAGAGTTCGCCATGAAGTTCGCCATCGCGCTGTTTTCTGCCCCTCACGCGCCCTCCTCGCGCCGCGCCCTGCTGTTCGCCCAGGCTGCGCTGGCTGGCGGGCACCAGATCGTGCGGCTGTTTTTCTATCAGGACGGCGTCTACAACGCTTCGAGCAGCGTCGTCACCCCGCAGGATGAGCAGGACGTCGCCCTGCAGTGGCGCACATTCGTCAGTGCGCACCAGCTCGACGGCGTAGTGTGCATTGCCGCCGCCCTGAGACGCGGCGTGCTGGACGAGACCGAGGCCAAGCGCTATCAGCGCAGCGCGATCGATGTCGACGCGCCGTGGCAGTTGTCCGGCCTCGGTCAACTGCACGACGCGGTGCAAGACGCCGATCGCCTGATTTGCTTTGGAGGGCCATGAGCCATGCCTAAATCCCTGTTGATTATCAGCCGCCAGGCCCCCTGGTCCGGCCCCGGTGCCCGTGAAGCACTGGACATCGTGCTGGCCGGCGGCGCCTTCGACCTGCCCATCGGCCTGCTGTTTCTGGATGATGGCGTGTTCCAGCTGGCCAGCCAGCAGAATGCCAAGGCCATCCAGCAGAAAGACCTCAGCGCCAACCTGCAAGCCCTTGGCCTGTTCGGTGTCGAAGACCTCTACGTCTGCGCCGACAGTGCCCACGCACGTGGCTTGCAGGCGCAGGACTTGAGCCTCGATGAACTTCAGCTATTGGCCGCCGGGCAGATCTCGGCCGTTATTGACCGCTATGACCAGGTTATTACCCTCTGATGTCGACTTTGCATGTGTTGTCTCATTCGCCTTTCTCCGACAACCGGCTGGACAGTTGCCTGCGCTTGCTCGGCGGCAACGATGGCCTGCTGCTCACAGGGGACGCGGTCTATGCCCTACAACCCGGCACCACACCGTGCAATCAGTTACAGCAACGGGCTGACAGCCTGCAGCTGTTTGTCCTGGAAGAAGACGTCCAGGCTCGCGGCTTGCCGGTGCCGCAGTGGATCAAGTCCATTGACTACCCGGCCTTCGTCGAACTGTCGATAACCTACGACAAGGTCAACAGCTGGTTATGAACACGCTGACCGTGGGTACACGCCAGATCGAACTGGACAAAGACGGCTATCTGCTCGACCTGGCGGACTGGTCGGCGCAAGTCGCCGACGCGCTGGCGGCCACCGAAGAGCTGCAACTGAGTGCCGAACACTGGGAAATCCTCGAGCTGCTGCGCGGCTTCTATCAGGAGTTCCAGCTGTCGCCGGCAACCCGCCCGCTGATCAAGTACACCTCGCTCAAGCTGGGGCCGGACAAGGGCAACAGCCTGCACCTGAACCGCCTGTTCAAAGGCACTCCCGCCAAACTCGCCGCCAAGCTGGCGGGCCTGCCCAAACCGACGAATTGTCTATGACCGATTTCGCCCCACTGCTTACCGAAACGCCCGCCGAACACCCATTTGCCCCCTTCGTGCGCATCCTCGGCAAAGGCAAGCGCGGCGCGCGCAGCCTGACCCGCGAGGAAGCCCGCGAAGCCATGGGCATGCTGCTCGACGACAAGGTCGAGGACACCCAGCTCGGCGCCTTCCTCATGCTGTTGCGGCACAAGGAAGAGAGCCCGCAAGAACTGGCGGGCTTCACCGAAGCCCTGCGCGAGCGCCTGCACGCCCCGCCCTTGGCGGTCGATCTCGACTGGCCGACCTACGCCGGCAAGAAGCGGCATCTGCCGTGGTACCTGCTGGCAGCCAAGTGCCTGGCCCAGAACGGCGTGCGCATCTTCATGCATGGCGGTGGCGCACACACTGCCGGGCGCCTGTACAGCGAGCAACTGCTCGGCGAATTGAACATTGCGTTGTGCCGCAACTGGCAGCAAGTCGGTACGGCACTGGACAACGCTGGCCTGGCGTTCATGCCGCTGATGGACTGGGCGCCGCAACTGCAGAAGATGATCGACCTGCGCAACACGCTCGGCCTGCGCTCACCGATTCATTCGCTGGCGCGGATCCTTAACCCTCTGGGTGCGCGCTGCGGCCTGCAAAGCATTTTCCATCCGGGCTATCAGGCTGTGCATCGCGATGCCAGCGGCTTGCTCGGTGACACGGCGATTGTGGTCAAGGGCGATGGCGGTGAAATCGAGATCAACCCGGACGCCGACAGCCATCTGTACGGCACTGCCGGCGGCGAAAGCTGGGACGAAGAATGGCCACAGCTATCGGCGCAACGTCACGTCAAGCCGGCCTCGCTGGATATCGAGCACCTGAAAGCGGTGTGGCGCGGCGATGTAGTCGACAGCTATCCGCAGATGGCCCTGATTTCGACCATGGCACTGGCCCTGCGCGGTCTTGGCCAGCCCCGTGAGCAAGCATTTGAAACCGCCGAAAAATACTGGGCTGCTCGCGACAAATCGATTTAACCGATCATTGGCGCCCGATCTTTGCGCTTTTTGTTCGAACTCATCGGAATAGACTCGGCTCCAACGATTATTGGTTTGCGGAGTCTTGATCATGGGTTTACTCGTTGATGGCCACTGGCAGGACCAGTGGTACGAAAGCAGCAAAGACGGGGCGTTCCAGCGCGAACAGGCGAAACGCCGCAACTGGGTCACGGCTGACGGCCAGCCCGGCCCCAGCGGCGAAGGCGGCTTTAGCGCTGAAGCCGGGCGTTATCACCTTTACGTTTCACTCGCCTGTCCGTGGGCACATCGCACGCTGATCTTGCGCAAACTCAAAGGCCTGGAAGGCCTGATCGACGTTTCGGTGGTCAGTTGGCTGATGCTGGAAAACGGCTGGACCTTCGACACTGCGCTCGGATCAACCGGCGACAAACTCGATCACTTCGACTTCCTGTACCAGCGCTACACAGCTGACACGCCCGACTACACCGGCCGCGTCACCGTGCCGCTACTGTGGGACAAAAAGCTCAAACGCATCGTCAGCAATGAATCGGCCGAGATCATCCGCATGTTCAACAGCGCGTTCGATGACTTGACCGGCAATGACCTGGACTTCTACCCGGCACCGCTGCACGGCGAGATCGATGCGCTGAATGAGCGGATCTATCCGGCCGTGAACAATGGCGTGTATCGCGCAGGGTTTGCCACCTCACAACAGGCATATGCAGAGGCGTTTGATGAGGTGTTTGCCGAGCTCGATCACCTGGAGCGTGTCTTGGGCGCAAACCGCTATCTGGCGGGGGAGTACCTGACTGAAGCGGATGTGCGCTTGTTCACTACGATGATCCGGTTCGATGCGGTGTACCACGGCCACTTCAAGTGCAACCTGCGGCGGATAGCCGATTACCCGAACCTGTCGAACTGGCTACACGAACTGTATCAATGGCCGGGGATTGCCGAGACTGTGGACTTTACCCACATCAAGAATCACTACTACGCCAGCCACAAGACCATCAATCCGACGGGGGTGGTACCAAAAGGACCGCAACAGGATTTCAACGCGGCCCATGATCGGCAGCGCTTGAGTGGCCAGGGGGTTTGGCGTAAGGCCTGATGTTGCGGGGCTTTTGAAGGCCCTATCTCGGCATAGGTATCTACACAACGTTGTAGCGGCCTCTGGGGGGGTTGGATTAGGCGGAGTACATATCCAGTTCTTCGGTAACGGCCTCCTATGGTTCCGCCTGACGGCGGCTCACTTTTGAACAGCGCAAAAGTAAGCAAAACGCTCTTTCCCCACCACTCGGTACCTCGCTTAGGCTCGGCATGCCCGTAATCCGACATTGATTTGGGGGGCCGCCGCAATGGGCCCTCCCTGGCCCAGTGCGGCTAAACCGGCGTCCTGCCGGTTTACCCCCCAAATCAATATCGGACTCCGGCCAGCGTGGTTAACGGGGCGCCCAGGATCAAAAACAAAGCGAGGCGGCCTAAAAGCCGACCTGATCGCTAGGGCATGCGCGGTGT
>NZ_FYEC01000015.1:0-130740 GCF_900187635.1 Pseudomonas sp. Irchel 3H3
CGACCCGGCGTTCGCCCATCATGACTTCCACAGGGTCGCCAGGAATCATGCGAATCAACGCGAAAGTCAGCAGGGTGATGCCGAAAAAGGTGGGGATCAACAACCCCAGTCGGCGGGCAATAAAACTAAACATCTTCTGGTGTACCTCATCAGCCGGTTAGGCGTACCGGTCAGCCCAGGATCGGGCTGTGGCCGGCGTTTTTTCTACTTCACCTGGGTGGTGGCGAAGTTATTGGTGGTCAGCGGGTTCATGTAGTAACCGTCGACGTTCTTGCGCAGGGCGGTAAACATCTTGGGATGAGCCTGATCGACCCACACCACTTCGTCGTGCAGGATAACCAGGGCTTTTTCATAGAGAGCGGCGCGTTCGGCAGTATCAATCGTGGCCCGAGCCTGGGTGATCAGCGCCTGGAATTGCGGGTTGCACCAGCGGCTGTAGTTTTCGCCGTTTTTGGCAGCTTCGCAACTCAGCAGCGGACCGAGGAAGTTATCCGGGTCACCGTTGTCGCCGCTCCAGCCGGCAGACACCATGTCGTGTTCGCCTTTCTTCGCACGCTTGAGCATCTCCGCCCACTCCATGACACGGATGTCGATGGTGATACCGACCTTGGCCAGGTCTGCCTGGATCAACTGGGCGCCCAGTTGCGGGTTCGGGTTGGTCGGGCCACCGGCGTTGCGGGTGTACAGGGTGAACACCGTGCCTGGCGGAACACCGGCTTCCTTGAGCAGCGCACGCGCCTGGTCGAGGTCCTGGGGCGGGTTCTTCAGCGTGGTGTTATAGCCCAGCAGCGCGGGTGGGTAAGGGTTGACCGCGGCAATCGCGTTGCCCTTGCCGTACAGGGTGTCGACATAGGTCTGTTTGTCCAGGGCCAACTCGATGGCACGGCGCACCCGCACATCGCTCAGGTATTTGTGACTGGTGTTGATCGCGGTATAGCCGGTGGACATCGCCGCGATGGTGGCGATTTGCAGGGCCGGGTCGGCCTGGATGCTCGGGACATCGTCGGGTTTAGGGTAGAGCGCTACCTGGCACTCATTGGCCTTGAGTTTTTGCAGGCGGGTGTTGTTGTCCGGGGTGATGGCAAAAATCAACGGATCAGCCGGCGGCTTGCCACGGAAGTACTGCGGGTTGGCCTTGTAGCGGACCTGGGCATCCTTGGCGTAGCGCTGGAAGATGAACGGACCGGTGCCGATCGGCTTGCTGTTGAGGTCGGCCATTTTGTCGGCCTTTTGCAATAACGCCGCGTACTCGGCCGAGTGAATAGAGGTGAACGCCATGCCCAGGTCCAGCAGGAACGGAGCTTCAGGGCGGTTCAGGGTGAACCTGACAGTCATCTCGTCGACTCTTTCGACAGCCTTGAGCAGGTTCTGGAAATCCATGCTTTCAAAGTATGGAAAGCCGACGGCAGATTGCTTGTGCCAAGGGTGGTTGGGGTCCAGTTGACGCTGGAAGCTCCAGACCACGTCGTCGGCATTGAGTGTGCGCGTCGGTTTGAAATAGTCGGTCGTGTGGAACGCGACGCCGGGGCGCAGGTGGAAAGTATATTGCAGGCCGTCCGGGCTGATCTCCCAGCTTTCGGCCAGGGCCGGCTGGATCTGCGCGGTGCCGGGCTTGAAATCCACCAGCCGATTGAACAGGGTTTCCGCCGCTGCGTCGGACGTTACGGCGGTGGTGTAGAGCACCGGGTCGAAACCTTCCGGGCTGGCTTCGGTGCAGACCACCAAGGGTTTGGCCGAAGCACCAATGGCTGTCATCAGCACGGTGGCTGCGACCACCGCACGCAAGGGAAGCATCTTCATATAAACCCTCCGTATTCCATGAGCCAGATTAGTCGTTGGGGCCGATTCGTCGAATCGGCCCCGCGGTTGTCACGCCTTAGAGGACGTTGAACGGAATGGTGGTAACCAGGCGGAACTCGTTGATGCTGCCGTCAGCCTGGTTTTCGCTCGCCCGGTGCGCGGTGTAGGTGGCGCGAACGGTGGTGGCTTTCAGCGGACCGCTTTGAATGGCGTAAGTGCTGCCAATCCCATATTCATAGTGGTGTTCGCCGTCTTGCGACTGGATGCCGTCGTAGCCGGTGCCGGTGTAGTGGGTGCCGTCGATGCCCCAGCCGCGTGCCTGGTAGATGTTGAACTTGAGACCCGGTACGCCGTACTCGGCCATGTTCAGGCCATAGGAAACCTGGAAGGATTTCTCGTTCGGGCCGTTGAAGTCCGACAGCAGGGAGTTGGCCAGGTAGATGCCGTTGGTTTCGTGCAGGTAGTCGAAGTACTCGTTACCGTTCACTTCCTGGTAGGAGAAGGTCAGGGTGTGAGCCTGGTGGGTCAGGCCGAACGACAGGGAGTAGGTGTCGTTGTCGATGTCGCCCAGCTTGGCTTTGCCTTCTTCCTGGGTCTTGTAGTAGTTCAGGCCGGTGGTCAGGCTCAGCACCGAGCTGTCGCCCAGCACGTGGGTGGCGCCGAAGTAGTACTGGTTCCAGATGTCTTCGGCCTGGGTGGCCCAGAGGCTGGTGGTCAGGCTGGCGAACGGCGAGTAGCTGATGCCTGCGGTGTTGACGTGATCGGCTTCGGCATCGATGGCGCCGTACACGGAGCGGAATTTGCTCAGGCTTTCTTCGGTACGCGGCGAGTTGCGATCGAAGGTGGCCACGTCGAAGGCCAGGTTGCTCAGCTCTTCACTGTGCAAGGCCACGCCCTGGAAGCTCGAAGGCAGGGCACGGTTGCTGATGACGTCGACTTGCGGGCTGCTGAAGTTCATGCGCCCGGCAGTCAGGGTGGTGTTGGAGATACGGGCCTTGACGTTGGCCAGGCCCAGTTTGCTCCATTGCCCCTGGGCGTCGCCGCCTTCTTTGGTCAGGGTCCGGTTGTTGCCGGCGCCAGGACGAGTGCCGGGAGCGCCGCCGTTGTTGGAGGCCAGGTTTTCCCGATCACGTTCCAGCGCGACTGCGTTGTAGGCCGCCAGCTCGGTGCTGAAACCGACGGTGCCCTCGGTGAAGCCGGAGTTGTACTTGAGGATGGTGCCCTGGACCCAGTTGATCCGGCGATCGGTGGGGGTCGATACGCCGTTTTTCTTGTAGGCGAACTTGCCGCCACGCTTGAGTTGTTCGTTGGAGTACCAGTTACGGGTACTGCCGCTAATCGTCTGGCCTTCGATGAAGCCGGTGGCCTCGGATTGAGCATTGCTGGTATTGACCGTCACCGGGTTGAACGCCTGGCTCTGGGGTTCGGCATACGCGGTTGCGGTGATGCTGCTGATGGCCAGGGCCAACAGGGCGGAGTTGCTCAGTTTCATCAGTGAAGCTCCTTTTTTTCTCTTGTTATTGCCGGTCTCCTGTACTGAGCCGGCTATTGAGGGTGGAACTCATACAAGGCATCGCAAACGTTTGCATGGGGCGAAATCGCCGAATTCAGGCAACAGTCTGCTGTGAGGGCGAAAATCGCCCCCAAGGTTCTGCTAATCAGTTATTGCTCGATACCGACACCCGAGAACACGTTACGACCGAAGGGGCTGACCTTGAATCCTTCGACTTTGGCGCTTAACGGCTGGTTGACCGTGGAGTGGGCGACAGGAGTGATCGGCACTTGCTGCTTGAGCAACTGCTGGGCCTGTTTGTAGAGCACCGTGCGCTGTTCGCGGTCGGTAACGATCTTGGCCTGCTTGATCAGCTTGTCGTATTGCGGGTCGCACCACATGGAGTAGTTGTTGCCGCCAATCGCGTCGCAGCTGTACAGGGTGCCGAGCCAGTTGTCCGGGTCGCCATTGTCCCCGGTCCAGCCGATCAGGCTGACGTCGTGTTCGCCGTTCTTGGTGCGCTTGATGTACTCGCCCCATTCGTAGCTGACGATCTTCACTTTCAAGCCGATTTTCGCCCAGTCAGACTGCAGCATTTCTGCCATCAGCTTGGCGTTCGGGTTGTACGGGCGCTGCACCGGCATGGCCCACAGGGTGATTTCGGTGCCTTCCTTGACGCCCGCAGCCTTGAGCAGTGCCTTGGCTTTTTCCGGGTCATAGGCGGCATCCTTGATGCTGTCGTCGTAGGACCACTGGGTCGGTGGCATGGCGTTCACCGCCAGTTGCCCGGCGCCCTGGTACACGGCGTTGAGGATGCCTTGCTTGTTCACCGCCATGTCCAGCGCCTGGCGCACTTCGAGCTGGTCGAAGGGTTTGTGCTGGACGTTGTAGGCGATGTAGCCGAGGTTGAACCCGGGTTTTTCGATCAGTTGCAGCTTCGGGTCTTTTTTCAGCGCCTCGACATCGGCCGGGCGCGGATGCAGGGTGACCTGGCACTCGCCCGCCTTGAGTTTCTGCACCCGTACCGAGGCATCGGTGTTGATCGCAAAAATCAGTTGGTCGAGTTTGACTCGGCTCGGGTCCCAGTACTGTTTGTTGCCCGCATAGCGAATCTGCGAGTCCTTCTGGTAACGCTGGAACACGAAAGGCCCGGTGCCGACCGGCTTCTGGTTGATGTCGCTGGGTTTGCCCGAGGCCAGCAACTGGTCGGCGTACTCGGCCGAGAGAATCGAGGCGAAACTCATGGCAAGGTTCTGGATGAACGCAGCGTCGACTGAGTTCAGGGTCATGACCACGGTCAGGGGCGCGGTTTTTTCGACCTTGGCGATGTTCTTGTTCAGGCTCATCCCGTTGAAGTACGGGAACTCGGTGGGGTAGGCCTTACGGAAAGGGTGGTCGGTGTGAAGCATGCGGTTGAAGGTGAACAGCACGTCGTCGGCGTTGAAATCCCGGCTCGGGGTGAAGTACTTGGTCGTGTGGAATTTCACCCCTTCGCGCAGGTGGAAGGTGTAGGTCAGGCCGTCTGCGGAAATATCCCAGCTGGTCGCCAGGCCCGGAACGACGCTGGTGGCGCCTTTCTCGAACTCGGCCAGCCGGTTGTACAGTGGCTCGGCGGCATCGTTGTCGGTGGCGGTGGTGTATTGCGCAGTGTCGAAGCCCGCCGGGCTGCCTTCGGAGCAGAAAACCAGGCTGTTGCTGGCGGCCTGGCTGATGGAGGTGGCGGCCAACAGGCCGCTGCCCAGTAGGGCGGATAAAACCAAGGTATGGCGCATGACACTCCCTCTCTTATTGGAAATAAACCATGAGCCCTCGTCCCGTCCGGGGACGTGCGGGCACAGAACCACGGGTTTCAGCGATTGCCATTCCAGGCGCAGTACGGTCGGACCCTCGACGTTAGTGAGTCGAGTGTCGGGCGGTAAATGCGAAAGGCCTTAAATACAGGTAAGAAAAGGCGACACGTCCTAAACCCGTGGCAGTAGGCCGCAGTGATTTGGGATGTAGGTCAATTCCGCTGTCTTGGCAGATAGCGCCGCGACGACCTCAGCAAGGTCGCCGCGGCAATACCTTATTTGCTGACGCTGACGCCGTAGAAGGAGTTCAAGCCAAACGGGCTGATCTTGAAGTCCTGCACGGTGTTGCGCATGGGTTGATACACCGTCGAGTGCGCGATAGGTGTCATCGGGACTGCATCTTTGAGGAGGTGTTGCGCCTGCTTGTACAGCTCGGTGCGTTTGGCGACGTCGGTGGTGGCCTTGGCTTCCTTGATGATGGTGTCGTACGGCTTGTCGCACCATTTCGAGAAGTTGTTGCCGCTCAGGGAGTCGCAGCCAAACAGCACGTTCAGCCAGTTGTCCGGGTCACCATTGTCACCGCTCCAGCCAATGATCATGGCCTGGTTCTCGCCACCTTTGGAACGCTTGATGTACTCGCCCCATTCGTAGCTGACGATGTTGACCTTGAGGCCGATTTTCGCCCAGTCCGACTGCAGCATTTCTGCCATCAGCTTGGCGTTCGGGTTGTACGGACGCTGGACCGGCATGGCCCACAGGGTGATTTCGGTGCCCGGCTTGATGTCAGCCTTTTTCAGCAGTTCCTTGGCCTTTTCAGGGTCGTACTTGGCGTCCTTGATGGTGTCGTCATAGGACCACTGGGTTGGCGGCATGGCGTTGACGGCCAGTTGGCCAGCGCCCTGGTAGACCGAGTCGATGATCTGCTGCTTGTTCACCGCCATGTCCAGCGCCTGGCGCACTTCCAGCTTGGCCAGTGGGTTGGCGTCGGTACGGCCCTTGAGGACCGGCATCACGTTGTAGGCAATGTAGCCGAGGTTGAAACCCGCCTGATGTGGCAGTTTCAGGTCCTTGTCTTCACCCAGGGCCTTGAGGTCGGCCGGACGTGGGAAGAGGGTGACCTGGCATTCGTTTTTCTTCAGCTTCTGGATACGCACCGACGGGTCGGTGGTGATGGCGAAGATCAGGTTGTCGATCTTGACGTCTTCAGGCTTCCAGTAGTCCTTGTTGCCGGTGTAACGGATGTTGGAGTCTTTCTGGTAGCTCTTGAACACGAACGGGCCAGTGCCGATCGGCTTCTGGTTGATGTCGCCCGGCTTGCCTTCCTTCAACAGTTTGTCGGCGTACTCGGCAGACTGGATCGAGGCGAAGCTCATGGCCAGGTTCTGGATGAACGCGGCGTCGACCGTGCCCAAGGTGAACTTGACGGTCTTGTCGTCGATTTTTTCGATGTTCTTGATGTTGGTGTCCATCCCCATGTCCGTGAAGTACGGGAACTCGGTGGGGTAGGCTTTGCGGAACGGCATGTCTTTGTCGATCATGCGGTTGAAGGTAAACAGCACGTCGTCGGCGTTGAATTCACGGGTCGGCTTGAAGTAGGGCGTGGTGTGGAACTTGACCCCTTCGCGCAGGTGGAAGGTGTAGGTCAGGCCATCCGGGGACACGTCCCAGCTGGTGGCCAGGCCTGGAACAACAGCGGTGCCGCCACGTTCGAACTGGCTCAGGCGGTTGAACATGGTCTCTGCCGAGGCGTCGAAGTCGGTTCCGGTGGTGTACTGGCCAGGATCAAAACCGGCCGGGCTCCCTTCGGAGCAAAACACCAGGTTAGTCGCCGCGGAGGCGAAGGGTGCGCTAGCAAGCAAGCTGGCGCCGACTAAAAACGGAATGACCGCGTGTTTGAGCATGGTGGCCTCATGATTGTTGTCATTTTTGGAATTAGAGGACGACCTCGTGAGTCGACCTGCGGATACTTATGCAGGGCCTATACCCAATGCAAGATCCAGAGCGGCTACAAGTCTTAAACAGTGGTACGAACGTACCTTAATGTCGCATTCCTATAAACTTTGACGCATTTGATCGTTTGCGCGGGGGTATTTCGGTGCGATAGGCGCACCAAATGTGTGCTGATAGCACAGTTGGCGCACCTTGCCGAGGCGCGATGTTACCCAGCCATACGTACAGCCTAGACGGGTTTTTCGCGATGACGAGGGGGGATTGGCGCAGGGTAGATCTGTATGACCAAGGCTTGCCTGCGAACGGCGTTGATGCGGTCTCACGTAAACTGCATCAACGCCGCCCGACCAGCTTCCACAAGCGTTACGGCATCAACACTTCAATAGAGCCGTCGGCCGACATGCTGACCTGGCTGGTGCCGGCTTCCACTTGCGGGGTCACCGGGGCGGAATCCATTGCGGCCGCTTTCATCATCATCGGCGCGCGCAGGTAAGGCTGTGGATAACCGTTGCTGTTGAGGTTCAGGTTGACGATTTTGTAACCCTTGCCACCCAGGGCCTCGGTGGTCAGTTGGGCGCGGGCCTTGAAGGCGTTGACCGCTTCCTTGAGCAGCGCATCCTCGCTGGCCTTGCGGGTCGGGGTGGCGATGGCGAAGTCCATGCCGGCCATCTTCAGGTCGCCGAGCAGTTCACCGGTGAGTTTGGACAGGGCGGCGAAGTCCGAGCTTTCCAGGCGCAGTTCGGCGCGCTCACGCCAGCCGGTGATCTTCTGGCCCTTGTCGTCGTAGATCGGGTAGCTGTTGCGGCTGCCCTGGCGCAGGGTCACGTCCTTGACCTGCCGCGCTTGGCCCAGTGCCTTGTTCATCGCGGTGCTCACCACGGCCGCCAGCTTGGCCGGGTCGGCATTCTGCTCTTCGGTGTAGAGGGTCACGATCATCAGGTCGCGGGCCACTTCCTGGCTGACTTCGGCGCGCAGGGAAATCTGGTTGTAGTGCAGCTCGTCCGCGGCCAGGGCCGGGAGGCTGGCCAGGGTGCCGGCACTGAGGGCGAGAAGGGCGGCACTGCGGCGAAATGTGTTCATCAAAGCTCCTTGGGTGGTGCGCAGGGGTAAGGTTGCGAGCCTGCGTAAAACCATCAGACTCTAGCTGCTATTGTCCGGTTCAGCCGGTTACAACTTCTATACAGTTCGCGCCAGGTGGTCGCAGCGCGGTCAATTGCCCTGTGTCGCTTTGCCGCAGTTTTGCCTGTCAGGCCCCCTGCTTGGTTATACTCGACGCGATCCGCCTGGAGCGCTCATCAGGAGAGCTCATGCTCGCCCCCGTACAACTACTTTCCGCGACTCGCCAAAACCTCTGGCGACTGACGTTCATCCGCACCCTGGTGCTGGCCGCCCAAGCCGGTTCGGTGGGGCTCGCCTATTGGTTCGACCTGCTGCCGCTGCCCTGGCTGGAACTGGCCGCGACCCTCGGTTGCTCGATGCTGCTGTGCGCCTTTACCGCCATCCGGCTGCGCACCTCGTGGCCGGTGACTGAGCTCGAGTACGCCGTGCAACTGGCCTGCGACCTGTTTATCCACAGTGCGCTGCTGTATTTCTCGGGCGGTTCGACCAACCCGTTCGTCTCTTATTACCTGGTGCCGCTGACCATCGCTGCCGTGACCTTGCCGTGGCGCTATTCGGTGATTCTGTCGGGCATTGCGCTGACCATGTACACCTTGCTGCTGGCGCAGTTCTACCCCCTGGAAACCTTCCCGATGTACCGGGAAAAGATGCAGATCTATGGGATGTGGCTGAGTTTTGCCCTGGCGGCGGCGGTCATCACCTTCTTTGCCGCGCGCATGGCCGAAGAGCTGCGCCGCCAGGAAGAGCTGCGGGCGATCCGCCGGGAAGAGGGGCTGCGCGATCAACAGTTGCTGGCCGTGGCTACCCAGGCTGCTGGCGCCGCCCATGAATTGGGCACCCCGCTGGCGACCATGAGCGTGTTGATCAACGAGATGCTGCAAGATCATCATGACCCGCTGCTGCGCGAGGACTTGAGCGTGCTGCAGGACCAGGTGAAGCTCTGCAAGCAGACCTTGCAGCAACTGGTGCGCGCCGCCGAGAACAATCGCCGCCTGGCGGTGGACATGCAGGACGTCAGCGTCTGGCTCAACGAAGCGCTCGACCGCTGGCACCTGATGCGTCCGGAAGCCACTTACCGCCTGCAGCGGAAGGGGGAAGGCAGCGAACCGCGCCTGGCACCGCCGCCGGACCTGACCCAGGCCTTGCTCAACCTGCTGAACAATGCCGCCGACGCCTGCCCGGAAGGACTGGAAGTGACGCTGGACTGGGACGCCGTGGAGCTGACCATCAGTATTCGCGACCACGGTGCCGGTGTGCCGTTGGCCATTGCCGAGCAGATCGGCAAGCCATTTTTTACCACCAAGGGCAAAGGTTTCGGCCTGGGCCTGTTTTTGAGCAAGGCCAGCGTGACACGCGCCGGCGGCTCAGTGAAACTCTATAGTCATGAGGAAGGCGGTACGCTCACCGAGCTGCGCCTGCCCCGTGCCGCACGAGGAGACGACCATGAGTGACGAGATCCAAGTCGAAGGCGAAGACCTGCCGCATTTATTGCTGGTAGACGACGACGCTACTTTCACCCGCGTCATGGCTCGCGCCATGAGCCGCCGCGGTTTTCGCGTCAGCACCGCCGGTTCCGCCGAGGAAGGCCTGGTCATCGCTCAGCAGGACCTGCCGGACTACGCCGCACTGGACCTGAAAATGGATGGCGATTCGGGACTGGTGCTGCTGCCCAAGCTGCTGGAGCTCGACCCGGAAATGCGCGTGGTAATCCTCACCGGTTACTCGAGCATTGCCACTGCCGTCGAGGCGATCAAGCGCGGCGCCTGCAATTACCTGTGCAAACCGGCCGATGCCGATGATGTGCTGGCCGCCTTGCTGTCCGAGCACGCCGACCTCGATACCCTGGTGCCGGAAAACCCGATGTCGGTGGACCGCCTGCAGTGGGAACACATCCAGCGCGTCCTCACCGAGCACGAAGGCAACATCTCCGCCACCGCCCGCGCCCTGGGCATGCATCGGCGCACCCTGCAGCGCAAACTGCAGAAGCGTCCGGTTCGCCGCTGAACCGTCGCTGAACGAAAATCGCCAGCCACCCGGACAAAATGAACCGATCATCTATGATCGGTTCGTACTTCCTGTGTTTCCTACCGAGCCTGAACGATGAATCAGAACGCTGAATATTGCGCGGTCAACGATGCGGTGCGCGGTCAGTTTTTCCGCCGTGTCTGGCAGATGATCACGCCTTATTGGCGCAGTGAAGAGAAGGGCAAGGCCTGGTTGCTGTTGATTGCGGTGATCGGCCTGTCGCTGTTCAGCGTGGCGATCTCCGTGTGGATCAACAGTTGGTACAAGGACTTCTACAACGCCCTGCAAAAGAAGGACGATGCCGCGTTCTGGAGCCTGATCCTGTATTTCTGCGGGATTGCCGCGGTGGCGATCCTGGGGGCGGTCTACCGTTTGTACCTGACCCAGATGCTGACCATCCGCTGGCGTGCCTGGCTCACCGAGAAACACTTCGCCCGCTGGCTCGGACACAAGAACTACTACCAGCTGGAGCAGGGCGGTTACACCGACAACCCGGACCAGCGAATCTCCGAAGACCTCAACAGTTTCACCAGCAACACCCTGAGCCTGGGCCTGGGGCTGATTCGCACCGTGGTCAGCCTGGTGTCGTTCTCGATCATCCTGTGGGGCGTTTCCGGCAGTATCGAAGTATTTGGCTACACCATTCCTGGCTATATGTTCTGGTGCGCCCTGGTCTACGCGCTGGTGGGCAGTTGGATCACCCACCTGATCGGTCGCCGCCTGATCGGCCTGAACAACCAGCAACAACGCTTTGAAGCCGACCTGCGGTTCTCCATGGTGCGGGTCCGCGAGAATGCCGAGAGCATTGCGCTGTACAACGGCGAGGCGAATGAAAACCAGCGCTTGAGTACGCGGTTCGGCAAGGTCTGGCACAACTTCTGGGACATCATGAAAGTGTCCAAGCGCCTGACTTTCTTCACCGCGGGTTACGGTCAGATCGCGATCATCTTCCCGTTCATCGTCGCGGCGCCACGGTATTTCTCCGGCAAGATCGAGCTGGGGGAACTGATGCAGATCAACTCGGCTTTTGGCAACGTGCAGGAGAACTTCAGCTGGTTCATCAGCGCCTACGCCGACCTGGCAGCCTGGCGTGCCACCTGTGACCGGTTGTTGAGTTTTCGCCAGGCCATGAGCGAAAACGAAGAGCGGGCGCCGGCCATCGATGTACGCCAGGAGGGCGCTGAGCTGCAAGTGCAGCAGGTGGGCCTGGACCTGGCGGATGGTCGTCATCTGCTGACCAGCGCCGACATGACCGTGGAGCAGGGCGACAGGCTGATGCTCAGCGGTCGCTCGGGTAGCGGCAAAAGTACCCTGTTGCGGGCCATGGGCGGTTTATGGCCGGCCGGGCATGGGGCCATTCGCCTGCCCAGTGCGCGCTACCTGTTCCTGCCGCAGAAACCCTACCTGCCGATTGGCACGCTGCGTGAAGCCTTGAGTTATCCACAGTCCGGCGATACCTATCCGCATGAGCGCTACGTGCAGGTGCTGGAGACCTGTCGCCTGCCCCATCTGGTGCCGCGCCTGGATGAAGCCAACCACTGGCAGCGCATGCTGTCGCCGGGTGAGCAGCAACGCCTGGCGTTCGCCCGTGCGCTGCTTTATGCACCGCAATGGCTGTACATGGACGAAGCCACTTCGGCGATGGACGAGGAAGACGAGGCCACGCTGTACCAGGCGCTGATCGATCAACTGCCGGGCTTGAGCATCGTCAGCGTCGGCCACCGCAGCAGCCTGAAACGGTTCCATCCGCGCCATGTGCGGATCGACAACGGCCATCTGCAGGAGCAGACCGTGACGGCCTGATCCCACTGCAAATGTAGGTCAACAGTGATCGTACAACCGCCCTGCGCTATGATGTGCGTATCACTGCTTGCCTGAGATTGATCTTGACCATGGAAAACCCGATCGACGTCCCTCGTCTGCCCCGCAAGCGCCGTAGCCTCGCGCAGGAACTGGTGACGGTGCTGTCCGAGCAGATTCGCGACGGCTTGCTCAAGCGTGGCGACAAGTTACCCACTGAGTCCGCGATCATGGAGGCCCACGGCGTCAGCCGTACGGTGGTCCGTGAAGCAATCTCGCGCTTGCAGGCTGCGGGGCAGGTGGAAACCCGCCACGGGATCGGCACCTTTGTGCTCGACACCCCAAGCCCTAGCGGATTTCGCATCGATCCGGCCACCGTGGTCACCCTGCGTGACGTGCTGGCAGTACTGGAGTTGCGCATCAGCCTGGAAGTCGAATCTGCCGGGCTGGCCGCGCAACGCCGCAGCCCCGAGCAACTGGCCTTGATGCGAGCGGCGCTGGATGCGCTGAATGAGAGCGCTGCGCATGCCGGGGACGCGGTGGCTTCGGACTTCCAGTTCCACCTGCAGATTGCCCTGGCCACCGGCAACCGCTACTTCACCGACATCATGACCCACCTGGGTACCAGCATCATCCCGCGTACCCGTCTCAACTCGGCACGCCTGGCCCATGATGACCACCAGCACTACATGAGCCGGCTGGCCCGTGAGCACGATGAAATCTACGACGCCATCGCGCGCCAGGATTCGGATGCAGCCCGCGCCGCCATGCGCCTGCACCTGACCAACAGCCGTGAGCGGCTGCGCCATGCCCACGAAGAGGCCCAGGCCCAGCGCGGCTAAACAGCTCGTCGTAACCCACAGTGGGCGCAATGCCCACTGTTGTGAGGTTCGCATCGCAATTGCCGGTGTTTGCCGTAGGACATCCCATAACAGAAAAAGCAGAAGCGCTGATTAGCTGCTTCAGGGATGTTTTTTGTTTTCGCATTTATCAGATTTAAATCAATCACTTAGACATCGTTCGTGGTCTCGCGAAGGGCTGGCTTGGCCTGTGGATGATGAAATGCAGTTGACGGTTGTATTTTAAGTTGTACGATGACATACAACATCAGCATGACGCTGAGCGGCTTTCATCACAACGTGCTACTTAGGGTGTTCGAATAATGAATCCACAAGAACTGAAGTCCATCCTCTCTTCCGGCCTGCTGTCTTTCCCGGTGACTGACTTTAATGCCCAGGGCGACTTCAACCGCGCTGGCTACATCAAGCGCCTGGAATGGCTGGCCCCGTATGGTGCCTCGGCACTGTTCGCCGCCGGTGGCACCGGCGAGTTTTTCTCCCTGGCCGCCAGCGAATACTCGGAAATCATCAAGACCGCCGTCGACACCTGTGAAACCAGCGTGCCGATCCTGGCCGGCGTGGGTGGTTCCACCCGCCAGGCCATCGAATATGCACAAGAGGCCGAGCGTCTGGGCGCCAAGGGCCTGTTGCTGCTGCCGCACTACCTGACTGAAGCCAGCCAGGATGGCGTTGCCGCCCACGTTGAAGCCGTGTGCAAATCGGTGAAGATCGGTGTGGTGGTCTACAACCGTAACGTTTGCCGCCTGACCGCGCCGCTGCTCGAGCGCCTGGCCGAACGCTGCCCGAACCTGATCGGCTACAAGGACGGCCTGGGTGATATCGAGTTGATGGTGTCGATCCGTCGCCGCCTCGGTGATCGCTTCAGCTACCTCGGTGGCCTGCCAACCGCAGAAGTCTACGCCGCGGCCTACAAGGCCCTGGGTGTACCGGTTTATTCGTCGGCGGTGTTCAACTTCATCCCGAAAACCGCGATGGACTTCTACCGCGCCATTGCCCGTGAAGACCACGCCACCGTCGGCAAGATCATCGATGACTTCTTCCTGCCGTACCTGGATATCCGCAACCGCAAGGCCGGTTACGCAGTGAGCATCGTCAAGGCTGGCGCGAAAATCTCCGGTTACGACGCAGGTCCTGTACGTGCCCCGCTGACCGATCTGCTGCCTGAAGAATACGAAGCACTGGCCGCCTTGATCGACAAGCAAGGTGCGCAGTAACAAACCGATTAAACAAGGCCGCTGAGTAATCAGCGGCCTTTTGCGTAAGGAGATTGCCGTGGCAGACGTAAAAAGATTCGACAACTACATCGCTGGCCAATGGGTTGCCGGTGCGGACTATTCGGCCAACATCAACCCCTCGGACCTGTCCGATGTGGTGGGCGAATACGCCAAGGCCGACCAGGCCCAGGTGCACGCCGCCATCGATGCTGCACGCGCTGCATTCCCGGCCTGGTCGACTTCAGGTATCCAGGCCCGCAGCGATGCGCTGGACAAAGTCGGTAGCGAAATCCTCGCGCGTCGCGAAGAGCTTGGCACCCTGCTGGCGCGTGAAGAGGGCAAGACTCTGCCCGAAGCCATTGGCGAGGTGTCCCGCGCGGGCAACATCTTCAAGTTTTTCGCCGGTGAATGCCTGCGTCTGTCCGGCGACTACCTGCCGTCCGTGCGCCCGGGGGTCAACGTTGAAGTCACCCGTGAAGCCCTCGGCGTGGTTGGCCTGATTACTCCGTGGAACTTCCCGATCGCGATCCCCGCGTGGAAAATCGCCCCGGCCCTGGCTTATGGCAACTGTGTGGTGCTCAAGCCGGCTGACCTGGTACCGGGTTGCGCCTGGGCGCTGGCGGAAATCATCTCCCGTGCCGGTTTCCCGGCCGGGGTGTTCAACCTGGTGATGGGTAGCGGTCGTGTGGTCGGCGAGGCGCTGGTCAACAGCCCGAAAGTCGATGGCATCAGCTTTACCGGCTCGGTGGGTGTGGGCCGGCAGATTGCGGTCAACTGTGTTTCGCGCCAAGCCAAGGTGCAGCTGGAAATGGGGGGCAAGAACCCGCAGATCATTCTCGACGACGCCGACCTGCAGCAGGCGGTCGAGTTGTCGGTACAGAGCGCGTTTTACTCCACTGGCCAGCGTTGCACGGCCTCGAGCCGGTTGATTGTCACCGCCGGGATTCACGACCGGTTCGTCGCGGCCATGGCGCAAAGAATGAAGTCGATCAAGGTCGGCCATGCGCTGCAGTCCGGCACCGACATTGGTCCGGTGGTGTCCCAGGCCCAGCTTGAACAGGACCTGAAATACATCGACATCGGCCAGTCCGAAGGTGCGCGCCTGGTCAGTGGCGGGTCGCTGGTGACTTGCGACACCGAAGGCTATTTCCTTGCCCCGACGTTGTTTGCCGACAGCGAAGCAGGCATGCGCATCAGCCGTGAAGAAATCTTCGGTCCGGTGGCCAATATCGTCAGGGTCGCCGACTACGAGGCGGCGCTGGCCATGGCCAATGACACCGAGTTCGGCTTGTCGGCAGGTATCTGCACCACCTCGCTGAAACACGCCAACCACTTCAAGCGCCACTCCCAGGCTGGGATGGTGATGGTCAACCTGCCGACCGCCGGTGTGGATTACCACGTTCCGTTTGGTGGGCGAAAAGGTTCATCCTATGGATCTCGTGAGCAAGGTCGCTATGCACAAGAGTTTTACACGGTCGTAAAAACTTCTTACATCGGATCGTAACCCGCTGCACCGCGGTATCCGGGTCCACCGGATACCGCACTGACAGATTCACCCGCGCATAAAAATAATCAGTGGGAGTACACGTACATGCAAGCGACCAAGCCGACCCACGTCCGCTATTTGATCCTGCTCATGCTGTTTCTGGTGACCACGATCAACTACGCCGACCGTGCCACTATCGCCATCGCAGGTTCCAGCCTGCAGAAAGACCTCGGTATCGACGCGGTCACCCTCGGTTACATCTTTTCCGCATTCGGTTGGGCCTACGTGGCCGGGCAAATTCCCGGTGGCTGGCTGCTGGACCGATTCGGTTCGAAAAAAATCTACGCCCTGAGCATCTTCACCTGGTCGCTGTTCACCGTGCTGCAAGGCTATGTCGGTGAATTTGGCATGTCGACCGCGGTCGTCGCCTTGTTCATGCTGCGCTTTCTGGTGGGCCTGGCCGAAGCGCCATCCTTTCCGGGTAACGCCCGCATCGTTGCGGCCTGGTTCCCGACTGCGGAACGTGGCACGGCCTCGGCGATCTTCAACTCCGCGCAATACTTCGCCACGGTGCTGTTTGCACCGCTGATGGGCTGGATCGTCTACAGCTTCGGCTGGCAGCACGTGTTCATCGTCATGGGCGTAATCGGCATCATCTTCTCCGGTATCTGGCTGAAGGTGATCTACAGCCCACGCCAGCATCCGATGATCAATGAGGCCGAGTTCAAGCACATTGCCGACAATGGCGGCATGGTCGACATGGATCACGACAAGGGCCAGGGCAAGAAAGCCGACGGACCGAAGTGGGACTACATTCGCCAGTTGCTGACCAACCGCATGATGCTCGGCGTCTACCTGGGCCAGTACTGCATCAACGGCATCACTTACTTCTTCCTGACCTGGTTCCCGGTGTACCTGGTCCAAGAACGTGGCATGACCATTCTCAAGGCCGGTTTCATTGCCTCGTTGCCGGCGATCTGCGGCTTTATCGGTGGTGTACTCGGCGGGGTGATTTCCGACTACCTGCTGCGCAAAGGCCATTCCCTGACCTTCGCCCGCAAGGCGCCGATCATTGCCGGCCTACTGGTCTCCAGCAGTATCGTGGCCTGCAACTATGTGGACGTGGAATGGATGGTGGTGGGCTTCATGGCCCTGGCGTTCTTCGGCAAAGGCGTTGGCGCCCTGGGTTGGGCGGTGGTATCCGACACTTCGCCGAAACAGATTGCCGGTCTCAGTGGCGGTCTGTTCAACACCTTTGGCAACATTGCCTCGATCACCACACCGATTGTCATCGGCTACATCATCAGCTCCACCGGCTCGTTCAAGTGGGCGCTGGTGTTTGTCGGCTGCAACGCGCTGGTCGCGGTGTTCAGCTATCTGGTGATCGTTGGTCCGATCAAGCGCGTAGTGCTCAAGGAGCCGCCGGTCAACGGGCCTGAAGCCTCCGGCAAATTATCCCAAGCGCATTCCTGAGGAGCGGCGTCATGCAGTTGATTGAACATTCCGACTCGCCGCGCTACATCCGCCTGCACGAGCGGGATAACGTAGTGATCGTGGTCAACGATCAGGGCGTACCGGCCGGTACCGAATTTGCGGACGGTCTGGTCACCGTGGACTTCGTGCCACAGAGCCACAAGGTCACCCTGGAGGACATTCCAGAAGGTGGTCAGGTGATTCGTTACGGCCAGACTATTGGCTACGCCTTGCAGCCGATTCCCCGAGGTAGCTGGGTCAAGGAAGATCAACTGCGCATGCCGACCGCGCCGCCGCTGGATAGCCTGCCGCTGTCCACCGAGGTGCCGGCAGCCCAGGCACCGCTGGAAGGCTACACCTTCGAGGGTTATCGCAACGCCGACGGTACCGTCGGCACGCGCAACATTCTCGGGATCACCACCACCGTGCAATGCGTCACCGGGGTACTCGATCACGCGGTCAAGCGGATCAAGGACGAGTTGCTGCCCAAGTACCCGCACGTCGATGATGTGGTGGCGTTGACCCACAGCTACGGCTGCGGCGTGGCCATCACCGCCACCGACGCGTACATCCCGATTCGCACGGTGCGCAATCTGGCGCGCAACCCGAACCTCGGTGGAGAAGCGCTGGTGATCAGTCTCGGCTGCGAGAAATTGCAGGCCGGGCAGGTGATGCACGAGGACGACAGCTCGGTGGATTTGAGCGAGCCATGGCTCTACCGCTTGCAGGATTCCAGTCACGGCTTCACCGAAATGATCGAGCAGATCATGGAGTTGGCCGAGACGCGCTTGAAGAAGCTCGATCGCAGGCGTCGGGAAACCGTGCCGGCGTCGGAGTTGATCCTCGGCATGCAGTGTGGCGGCAGCGATGCGTTTTCCGGGATCACCGCCAACCCGGCGCTCGGATATGCCTCGGACCTGCTGCTGCGGGCCGGTGCCACGGTGATGTTTTCCGAAGTCACCGAAGTGCGCGATGCCATTTACCTGCTGACCTCGCGCGCGGAAAACCAGGACGTGGCCCAGGAACTGGTGCGGGAAATGGACTGGTACGACCGTTACCTGGCCAAGGGCGAGGCGGATCGTAGTGCCAACACTACGCCGGGCAACAAGAAGGGCGGGTTGTCGAACATTGTCGAGAAGTCCCTGGGCTCGATCGTCAAGTCCGGTAGCAGTGCGATCAATGGCGTGCTCGGTCCGGGCGAGCGCTTCAAGCGCAAAGGGCTGATCTTCTGCGCGACCCCGGCCAGCGACTTTGTCTGTGGGACGCTGCAACTGGCGGCGGGGATGAACCTGCATGTATTTACCACCGGCCGGGGTACGCCCTACGGGTTGGCCATGGCACCGGTGGTGAAGGTTTCGACCCGCACCGAACTGGCGCAACGCTGGCCAGACCTGATCGACATCGATGCTGGGCGCATCGCCACCGGGCGTGCGTCCATCGAAGAACTGGGCTGGGAGCTGTTCCACTACTACCTGGACGTGGCCAGCGGCAAACAGCAGACGTGGGCTGAAAAGCACAAGCTGCATAATGACATCACCTTGTTCAATCCGGCGCCCATAACCTAAGACCGCGTTATCGTTCATCGCTGGCAAGCCGCAAGCGGGCGCCAGCTCCCACAGTGATCTTTTGCGTTGCATAAAACGCGTGAACACCGAGGATCCTGTGGGAGCGAGCTTGCTCGCGATGGCGAGCTCGCAGACGCCGATGTCCTTGGTGGCTTATCATTAGCCCCCTAACGACGCCCTCAAGGTTCACCCGGCATGCTGGCCATCTTTCTTGAAACCCTGAACATCACCGCGCCCGTCTTTGCCATGCTGTTTCTGGGTGTACTGCTCAAGCGCATCGACTGGATCAACGACAACTTCATCCACACGGCGTCGGCACTGGTGTTCAACGTCACCATGCCGGCGTTGCTGTTTCTGGGCATCCTGCATGCCGACCTGCATGCGGCGTTGCAACCGGCGCTGCTGATCTACTTTTCCCTCGCGACCCTGGTGTGCTTTGCCATTGCCTGGGGCTGGGCGATTTTCAAGTGCCCGCGCGAAGACCGCGGGATCTACACCCAGGGAGCGTTTCGTGGCAACAACGGGGTCATCGGCCTGGCGCTGGCGGCGAGCATGTATGGCGACTACGGAATTTCCCTGGGGGCGATTCTCGCGGCGCTGGTGATCCTGTTCTACAACACCCTGTCGACCATCGTGCTGGCGGTGTACAGCCCAGTGATCAAGTCCGATCCGTGGAGCATCTGCAAAAGCGTATTCAGCAACCCGCTGATCATCAGCGTGATTGCGGCCGCACCGTTCGCCTATTTCAAGATCGGCTTGCCGGGATGGCTGGAAACTTCCGGGCAGTACCTGGCGCAAACCACCTTGCCGCTGGCGCTGATCTGTATCGGCGGCACGCTGTCCATGGCGGCACTGCGTAAAAGCGGCAACATGGCCTTGAGCTCGAGCCTGGTGAAGATGATCGGCTTGCCGATACTGGCGACGCTGGGTGCCTGGCTATGGGGCTTTCGTGGGGCGGAGCTGGGGATTCTGTTCCTGTACTTCGGCAGCCCGACCGCCGCTGCAAGTTTTGTCATGGCCCGGGCGGCCAATGGCAATCATGAGCTGGCGGCGGCGATCATTGTCATCACCACCTTGATGGCGGCGGTGACGACTAACGTCGGGATCTTCCTGCTGCAGTGGGGCGGCTGGATCTGAAGGGCCTGTCCACTTCAACGCAACAGGGTCACTCCGGCTTCTGGTAGCTGTCGATCACTTCCTGCGCTGCGCGGAACGCCTCCATCACCGCCGGAACCCCGGCGTAGACCGCGCAATGCATCAGGGTTTCGCGAATCTCGTCCACCGTGCAGCCGTTGTTCAGCGCCCCGCGCACGTGCCCCTTGAGTTCCTGAGGGCACTTGAGCGAAGTAAGGGCGGCGAGGGTGATCAGGCTGCGGGTCTTCAGTTCCAGGCCACCTCGATTCCATACCGCTCCCCAGGCGTGTTCGTTGACGAACTCCTGGAACGGTCGGGTCAGGTCGGTGGCATTGCCCATGGAACGGTCGACAAAGGCGTCGCCCATGACCTGGCGGCGGACTTCGATACCGGTGGGTTTGCTGGAGCTTGCGGAGTCGGTCATGGCGATTCTCTTTTGTTGTGTTGGCGGCGCCAGGCGCGCACTGAGGTGAACAGTAAAAATGCCAGCAGGGCCGGCAACACGCACAGCAGCATCAGTTGTTCCAGCTTGCCGGCCAGCGGCATGCCGGTGGTGAACGACACCACATGCAGCCCGTATGCCAGGTACAGGGCGAGGAACAGCAGGCCTTCGGCGCGGGTGATGCGGTAGCCGGAATAGAACACGGGCAAGCACAGCAAGGTGACACCGAGCATCACCGGCAAATCGAAATCCAGGGCATTGGGGGAGACCGACAGCGGCACCGGTGCCAGCAGGGCGGTGATCCCCAGGACGCCCAGCAAGTTGAACAGGTTGCCGCCGATCACGTTGCCCACGGCGATGTCACGCTGGCCGCGCAGCGCGGCAATCAGCGAGGTGGCGAGCTGGGGCAGGGAGGTGCTGACGGCGACGACGGTCAGGCCGATGATGCGCTCGGACAGGCCCAGCTCGCTGGCCAGTGCTACCGTCGCATCGAGCAGCAAGTGCCCGGCGAACACCAGCAAGCCCAGCCCGGCAAGCATCAGCAGGACGCTGCTCAACCAGGGCGTGCGCGGCGCGTCGGCTGTCGGCCGAGACGGACGCGCGGTGGGCCGCGACTGGCGCCACAGCAGGCCCAGGTACAGCGCCAGCGCAGCCAGCAGCACACCACCATCGAGGGCGCTCAGTTGTTCGTTCCAGGCCAGGGCGAACACCAGCAGGCTGGCGCCGATCAGCAACGGGATGTCGAGGCGCACCAGTTGCCGGGCAACCCGCAAGGGGATGATCAGTGCCGACAGGCCGAGGGTTACCAGGATGTTGAAGATGTTGCTGCCGATCACGCTGCCGACGGCGATGTCGCTGCTCTGCCCGAGGGCGGCTTGCAGGCTCACGGCCATTTGTGGCGCGCTGCTGCCGAAGGCGACCATGCTCAGGCCGATGACCAGCGGCCGGACCCTGAGGTGAGCGGCCAGGCGCACGGCGGCACGCACCAGCAACTCGGCGCCGGCGACCAGCAGGAGCAGGGCGCAGAGCAGTTGCAGCACGTTGGGCAGGGGTAATTGGGCTAATCCGGAAATGGTCGTGGCTCCCGGTCAGTTGTTCAGGGCTTGTACGCGAACCCGCGCGGTGCCACTGCGCAGCATGCCCAGCTTGTCGGCGGCCCCGCGTGACAAGTCGATCAGACGGCCACGGGTATGCGGGCCGCGGTCGTTGATGCGGACCACCACACTCTTGTCGTTTTTCAGGTTGGTGACCTTCACCCGTGTGCCGAAGGGCAACTGGCGGTGGGCGGCGGTCATGGCGTACTGGTCAAACGGCTCGCCGCTGGCGGTGCGTTTGCCATGGTGTTTGGCGCCGTAATAGGAGGCGGTTCCGGTTTCGTCGTAGCCCCGGGGGTCGACGTCGTGGCTGGCACAGCCGGCCAGCAGGGAGAGCAGGGCGCAGGCGCTAAGCAGACGTTTCATCAAAAGGGACTCTGCAACAAGCGTGGGAGCTTCGTCTGCTCGCGATAGCGGTTCGGCGGTCAACGCAAAGTTGAATGCCGAACCGCTATCGCGAGCCGGCTCGCTCCCACGGGGAGTGGAGCCAGTGTTGACTGCTGGCTCCATTGTTATCAGCCTTCGAGCTTGCTTTTCAGCAGTTCGTTGACCTGTTGCGGGTTGGCCTTGCCTTTGGAGGCTTTCATGGCCTGGCCGACGAAAAAGCCGAACATCTTGCCGCGTTTGGCTTCGTCTGCCGCGCGGTACTGTTCAACCTGCTCGGCATTGGCCGCGAGCATTTCATCGAGCACCGCCGAGATCGCGCCGCTGTCGGTGACTTGCTTGAGGCCACGCTTGTCGATGATCTCGTCGCTGCTGCCTTCGCCGTTGGCCATGGCTTCGAACACGGTCTTGGCGATCTTGCCGGAGATGGTGTTGTCCTTGATCCGCAACAGCATGCCGCCCAGTTGCTCGGCAGTTACCGGGGCTGCGTCGATTTCCAGGCCCTGCTTGTTCAACAGGCTGCCCAGTTCAACCATGACCCAGTTGGCCGCCAGCTTGGCGTCGCCGGCAATGCTCACCACTTTTTCGAAGTAGTCGGCTTGCTCGCGGCTCGAAGCCAAGACGCTGGCATCGTAGACCGACAGGCCGAACTGCTCCTGGAAGCGCTCGCGTTTTTGCGGCGGCAGTTCTGGCAAGGTGGCGCGGATGTCGTTGAGGAACGAGTCCTCGAGCACCACTGGCAACAAGTCCGGATCGGGGAAGTAACGGTAGTCGTTGGCTTCCTCTTTGCTGCGCATGGCGCGGGTTTCGTCTTTGTTCGGATCGTACAGGCGCGTCTGCTGGATCACCTTGCCGCCGTCTTCGATCAGTTCGATCTGGCGACGTACTTCGGTGTTGATCGCCTTCTCGATGAAGCGGAACGAGTTGACGTTCTTGATCTCGCAGCGGGTGCCGTACTCGACCTGGCCTTTTGGCCGCACCGAGACGTTGCAGTCGCAACGCAACGAGCCTTCGGCCATGTTGCCATCGCAGATGCCCAGGTAACGTACCAGTGCATGGATCGTCTTGACGTAGGCCACGGCTTCCTTGGCGCTGCGCATGTCCGGCTCGGAAACGATCTCCAGCAGCGGGGTGCCGGCACGGTTCAGGTCGATGCCGGTGGCGCCGTTGAACTCTTCATGCAGGCTCTTGCCAGCATCTTCTTCCAGGTGCGCGCGGGTCACGCCGACACGTTTGATGGTGCCGTCTTCCAGGGGGATATCCAGGTAGCCCTTGCCGACGATCGGCAGTTCCATCTGGCTGATCTGGTAGCCCTTGGGCAGGTCCGGGTAGAAGTAGTTCTTGCGGGCGAACACGTTGTGCTGGCCGATCTCGGCGTCAATCGCCAGGCCGAACATCACCGCCATGCGCACCGCTTCCTGGTTCAGCACCGGCAGTACACCCGGCATGCCCAGGTCTACCAGGCTGGCCTGGGTGTTCGGTTCGGAACCGAAGGTGGTGGCGCTGCCGGAGAAAATCTTCGATTGGGTGGCGAGCTGGGTATGAATCTCCAGCCCGATCACAACTTCCCATTGCATGTGTTTCTCCTCAGAAGCCTGTCGGGGTGCGGGTGTGCCAGTCAGTGTGCAACTGATACTGGTGCGCAACGTTGAGCAAGCGGCCTTCCTGGAAGTACGGGGCGAGCAGTTGCACGCCGACCGGCAAGCCATCGACAAAACCGGCTGGCATCGACAGGCCTGGCAGGCCCGCGAGGTTGGCGGTGATGGTGTAGACGTCTTCCAGGTACGCAGCGACCGGGTCGCTGTTCTTGGCGCCGAGTTTCCAGGCCGGGTTCGGCGTGGTTGGGCCGAGGATGATGTCGACCTCATTGAACGCAGCCATGAAGTCGTTCTTGACCAGGCGACGGATCTTTTGCGCCTTCAGGTAGTAGGCGTCGTAGTAACCGGCCGACAGGGCGTAGGCACCGACCATGATCCGGCGCTGGACTTCTGGACCGAAACCTTCACCGCGCGAACGCTTGTATAGGTCGGTCAGGTCTTTCGGGTCTTCACAACGATAGCCAAAGCGCACGCCGTCGAACCGCGACAGGTTGGAAGAGGCTTCGGCGGGCGCGATCACGTAGTACGCAGGGATCGCGTGCTGCATGTTCGGCAGGCTGATTTCCTTGACCACGGCACCGAGCTTCTGCAGCTCCTTGACGCTGTTATGGATCAGTTCGGCGATACGCGGGTCGAGACCTTCGCTGAAGTACTCTTTCGGCACGCCGATGCGCAGGCCTTGCAGCGAGCCGTTGAGGCTGGCGCTGTAGTCCGGCACGGGTTCGTCGATGCTGGTGGAGTCGTTCGCATCGAAGCCAGCCATACCTTGCAACAAAATTGCGCAGTCTTCGGCGGTGCGGGCCAACGGGCCACCCTGATCGAGGCTGGATGCGTAGGCGATCATGCCCCAGCGCGAAACACGACCGTACGTCGGTTTCAGCCCGGTGAGGTTGGTGAAGGCTGCCGGCTGTCGGATAGACCCACCGGTGTCAGTGGCGGTGGCCGCTGGCAGCAGGCGCGCGGCAACGGCGGCGGCCGACCCACCGGACGAGCCGCCTGGCACGTGCTCCAGGTTCCACGGGTTCTTCACGGCGCCGTAGTAGCTCGACTCGTTGGCCGAGCCCATGGCGAATTCGTCCATGTTGGTCTTGCCCAGGGTCACGGCGCCGGCGGCGGCCAGCTTGGCGACCACGGTGGCGTCGTACGGGGCCTTGAAGTTGTCGAGCATCTTCGAGCCGCAGCTGGTGCGGATCCCCTGGGTGCAGAACAGGTCCTTGTGGGCGATCGGCGCGCCCAGCAAGGCCCCGGTCTCACCCTTGGCGCGGCGTGCGTCGGCGGCTTGCGCCTGCTGCAGCGCCAGCTCTTCGGTGAGGCTGATGAAGCTGTTGAGCTGCGGGTCCAACTGGGCGATACGCGCCAGCAGAACCTTGGTCAGCTCTTCGGAGGAAAACTTCTTGTCGGCGAGTCCGCGGGCGATCTCGGCCAGAGTCAATTGATGCATTGCAGGCTCTTTCCCTTTAGTCGATGACTTTCGGAACCAGGTACAGGCCGTTTTCGACCGCTGGTGCGATGGACTGATAGGCCTCGCGGTGATTGGACTCGGTCACAACGTCTGCACGCAGGCGCTGGCTGGCTTCCAGGGGGTGGGCCAGCGGTTCGATACCGTCGGTATCGACCGCCTGCATTTCGTCGACCAGCCCGAGAATGCTGTTCAGGGCCGAAGTGATTTGTGGAAGATCGGCTTCATTGAGGCCAAGACAGGCCAAATGAGCGATTTTTTCCACGTCGGAGCGTTCAAGCGCCATGGGATTCTCCAGTGGAAAACAAAACGGAGGTCGTCCGTGTGTTAGATTGTCGGAACACTACCGCATTTCTACGGTCATAAGGCCGCGATTGTGGGGGTTGGTGCACGGAAAAGCTGCCAATTTAACATATTGGCGCCTTGCCCAAAATCCCTGTCGTTGTTAGAGTTTGCCGCACTTTTTTACCCACGCGTTGCCTAGGGTCCCTTTCCCATGTTCAAGAAACTGCGTGGCATGTTTTCCAGCGATCTTTCCATTGACCTGGGCACTGCCAACACCCTTATTTACGTGCGTGAGCGCGGTATCGTCCTGAATGAGCCATCGGTTGTGGCCATTCGGACGCACGGTAACCAGAAAAGTGTTGTTGCTGTCGGCACGGAAGCCAAGCGCATGCTGGGCCGTACACCGGGCAACATTGCTGCCATTCGTCCGATGAAGGACGGCGTGATCGCCGACTTCAGCGTTTGCGAAAAGATGCTTCAGTATTTCATCAACAAGGTTCACGAAAACAGCTTCCTGCAGCCTAGCCCTCGCGTGTTGATCTGCGTTCCTTGCAAATCCACCCAGGTTGAGCGCCGCGCCATCCGTGAGTCGGCCCTGGGGGCTGGTGCCCGTGAAGTATTCCTGATCGAAGAGCCAATGGCCGCGGCCATCGGTGCCGGCCTGCCGGTTGAAGAAGCTCGCGGTTCGATGGTGGTCGATATCGGTGGCGGTACCACTGAAATCGCGCTGATCTCCCTCAATGGTGTGGTCTACGCCGAATCCGTACGGGTTGGCGGCGACCGTTTCGACGAAGCGATCATCACCTACGTGCGCCGCAACTACGGCAGCCTGATCGGTGAGTCCACCGCCGAGCGCATCAAGCAGGAAATCGGTACTGCCTATCCAGGCGGTGAAGTACGCGAAGTCGATGTTCGCGGCCGTAACCTGGCGGAAGGCGTTCCACGTGCCTTTACCCTGAACTCCAATGAAGTGCTCGAAGCCCTGCAAGAGTCGCTGGCGACTATCGTCCAGGCGGTAAAAAGCGCGCTGGAGCAATCGCCGCCGGAACTGGCGTCCGATATCGCCGAGCGTGGCCTGGTACTGACCGGTGGTGGCGCCTTGCTGCGTGACCTCGACAAGCTGCTGGCCCAGGAAACCGGGCTGCCGGTGATCGTCGCCGAAGATCCGCTGACGTGTGTTGCTCGCGGCGGTGGCCGTGCATTGGAAATGATGGATAAGCACACCATGGATCTGCTCTCCAGCGAGTAAGTTCGCCGGACGCCTCTATGCTGTTCACGCACAGGCAGCACTTTGCAGTGCTGCCTGTTGGCGTTTATCTTCTGTCAGTCTGCATCCAGGCCGGTTTGATGCCGTATGAATAAACAGAACATTTGCCTGGGAGGAGCGGCTTATTAAACCGCTTTTCACCAAGGGCCCCTCATTGGGCGTGCGCTTTCTGGTGCTGGCTGTGCTATCGGTCGCCTTGATGGTGGTCGATGCCCGTTTTGACGTTCTCAAGCCTGCGCGCAGTCAGATGTCGCTGGTCTTGATGGACGCCTATTGGGTCACCGACCTGCCTGAGCGTTTGTGGCAAGGCGTGAGCAGCCAGTTTGGCAGCCGCACCGAGCTGGTCGCCGAAAACGAAAAACTCAAGACCGAAAACCTGCTGTTGCAGGGACGCATGCAGAAGCTGGCGGCCTTGACCGAGCAGAACGTTCGGCTGCGCGAGTTGCTCAACTCCTCCGCACTGGTCAATGAAAAGGTCGAAGTGGCCGAGTTGATCGGCGTCGATCCCAACCCGTTCACCCATCGCATCATCATCAACAAGGGTGAGCGCGACGGCGTGGTGCTGGGACAGCCGGTGCTCGATGCCCGGGGCCTGATGGGCCAGGTGGTCGAGCTGATGCCCTACACCTCGCGGGTGTTGCTGCTGACCGACACCACCCACAGCATTCCGGTGCAGGTCAACCGTAACGGCTTGCGCGCCATCGCCAGCGGCACCGGCAATCCGGAGCGCCTGGAGTTGCGCCATGTGGCGGACACCGCCGACATCAAGGAAGGCGACCTGTTGGTCAGCTCCGGCCTGGGCCAGCGTTTCCCGGCAGGGTATCCGGTGGCCACGGTCAAGGAAGTGATCCACGACTCGGGCCAGCCGTTCGCCATTGTGCGGGCGGTGCCGACGGCGGCGCTCAACCGCAGCCGCTACATGCTGCTGGTCTTCAGCGATAGCCGTACCCCGGAAGAGCGCGCCAACGAAGCCGCCCAAGCTCAGGACGTGCAGGATCAGCACCTCGGCAGCGCTGTCGTCGTGCCGGCGCCAGCACCTGCTGCTGCCCCGGCGGCAGCGCCTGCAGCACCGGTAGCGGCGCCCGCAACTGCGCCCAAGCCGGTGACGCCGGCCAAGCCAGCAAAACCGCCGGTCCAGGCAGCGCCAGTCAAGCCAGTAGTCCCCAAGCCGCCCGCGACGACACCCGCAGCCACGACCCAGGGTAGAGAATAATGGCCAGTACCCGTTCCCGTAATGGCTGGATGATCTGGCTGACATTCGCCATTGGCTTGCTGCTCAGCGTCGTGCCCTTTCCCCATGTCGAGATCTTGCGCCCGATGTTCCTCGCCTTGCCGCTGGCCTACTGGGCGCTGGAGATGCCGCAGAAAGTCGGGATGCTTACGGCCTTCTGCCTGGGAATTGCCCAGGACGTGCTGTTTGGCACGTTGCTGGGACACAACGCGTTGATCCTGACCCTGATCACCTTTCTGATCCTGACCCTGCAACAGCGGGTGCGGATGTTCCCGATGTGGCAGCAAAGCCTAGTGATCATGGTGATCCTGGGGCTCGCGCAGTTGCTGCAGCTGTGGCTCAGCGCCTTGACCGGAAACCGCCAGACCCTGGCTGTGCTGTTGCCTGCGCTGATCAGCGCGTTGCTCTGGCCCTGGGTCAGCTTCGGATTGCGTGGGTTGAGCCGCCGCTACAAAATCAACTAATTCGGTCAGGCATTTGCCCGCACCTCGACAGGGAGATGTCTTGATGATTGCGCTCTACCTCGCCTCAGGTTCGCCACGCCGGCGTGAGCTGCTGACGCAGATCGGCGTGCCATTCACCGCCATCAGCGCGGACATCGATGAAACCCCTCTGACAGACGAATCCCCTGCGGCCTATGTCGAGCGCCTGGCGCGCGGCAAGGCCCAGGCGGGTTACGCCGCGCTGAGCAGCGAACAATCCGCCGCCCCGGCGTGCGTGCTGGGCGCCGACACCGCCGTGGTGCTCGACGGGCGGATTCTCGGCAAACCGCGGGATCAAGCCGAGGCGCAGACGATGTTGCTGGGCCTGGCCGGGCGCGAACATGAAGTGTTAACTGCGGTTGCCGTGCTTGATGGTCAGCGTTGCGAGTCGCGCGTGGTGCGCAGCCTGGTACGTTTTCGCTCCATCGACCAGGCCGAGGCCAGCGCCTACTGGGCCAGCGGCGAGCCCCATGACAAGGCTGGCGGCTATGGTATTCAAGGGCTCGGGGCGGTATTCGTCTGCGGGCTCAATGGCAGCTACTCGGCCGTGGTTGGCCTGCCCCTGTGCGAAACCTGCGAGCTGCTCGGCCATTTCGGCATACCCTGTTGGCAAACCCTTATCGCGCGCTCTGCGCCGTACTGACTTGATGCGGCCATAATCGTGAACATGCCTGAACGAGATCCTGCCATGAGTGAAGAGATTCTGATCAACATCACGCCGATGGAATCACGCGTGGCGGTGGTCGAAAACGGTGTCCTGCAAGAGGTGCATGTCGAGCGTACCCAGAAGCGCGGCATCGTCGGCAACATCTACAAAGGCAAGGTGGTCAGAGTGTTGCCGGGGATGCAGGCAGCGTTCGTCGATATCGGCCTGGATCGCGCGGCGTTCATCCACGCCTCGGAAATCTCCCTGCGCGAGGGGCCGGCGGTCGAGAGCATCAGCGCCCTGGTGCATGAAGGCCAGAGCCTGGTGGTGCAGGTCACCAAGGACCCGATCGGCTCCAAAGGTGCACGCCTGACCACCCAGCTGTCGATTCCTTCGCGCTACCTGGTGTACATGCCGCGCACCGCCCATGTCGGTATTTCGCTGAAGATCGAGGACGAAGCCGAGCGCGAGCGCCTCAAGCAGGTGGTCACCGATTGCGTGGCCAAGGAAGGTATCAAGGAAGCGGGCGGCTTCATCCTGCGCACCGCCGCCGAAGGCGCGGGGGGCGATGAGATCCTGATGGACATCCGCTACCTGCGGCGCCTGTGGGACCAGATCGGTGCGCAGATCAAGACCGTCGGTGCACCCAACGTGATTTACGAGGATCTCGGCCTGGCCCTGCGTACCCTGCGCGACCTGGTCAGCCCGAAGATCGAGAAGATCCGCATCGACTCGCGGGAGACCTTCCAGAAAACCACACAGTTCGTCGCCGAATTGATGCCGGAAATTGCCGACCGCCTGGAGCACTACCCCGGCGAGCGGCCGATCTTCGACCTGTATGGCGTCGAAGACGAAATCCAGAAAGCCCTGGAGCGCAAGGTGCCGCTCAAGTCCGGCGGCTATCTGGTGGTCGACCCGGCAGAGGCCATGAGCACCATCGATGTCAACACCGGTGCATTCGTCGGGCACCGCAACCTCGAAGAGACTATCTTCAAGACTAACCTGGAAGCGGCGACTGCGATTGCCCGGCAACTGCGCCTGCGCAACCTGGGCGGGATCATCATCATCGACTTCATCGACATGGAAGATGAGGAGCACCAGCGCCAGGTGTTGCGCACGCTGGAGAAACAACTGGAGCGTGATCACGCCAAGACCAACATCATCGGGATCACCGAGTTGGGCCTGGTGCAGATGACGCGCAAGCGCACCCGTGAAAGCCTCGAGCAGGTCCTGTGCGAGCCTTGCAGCAGTTGCCAGGGCCGGGGCAAGCTGAAGACGCCGGAAACCGTGTGCTATGAAATTTTCCGCGAGATCCTGCGGGAAGCGCGGGCCTATCAGGCCGAAGGTTATCGGGTGCTGGCCAACCAGAAAGTGGTCGACCGGCTGCTCGACGAAGAGTCGGGCAACGTCGCCGAGCTGGAAGGTTTTATCGGCCGTACCATCCGGTTCCAGGTGGAGACCATGTACTCCCAGGAACAATACGACGTGGTGTTGCTCTGAATCGCTGCGTTGTGCGACTGATGGCGGGCCTGTACTCGCGAAACCTGTTTTCCATGGGGACCCACTGACATGGAACGTCTGATCCGCATTCTGGGCGCGCTGACCCGCTGGGGGCTGGGGCTTTGCGCGTTGCTGCTGGTGCTGGTCGCGCTTTACGTCAACCTGGGGCGGGAGTTGTTTCCGCTGGTGGCCGAGTATCGGACCGAGGTCGAGACCAAGGCCCGTGAAGCGCTTGGCATGCCCCTGCAAATCGGCAGCCTGGAAGGGCGCTGGAGCGGTATGTCGCCGGTCCTGTTGGCCCACGACGTAACGGTCGGGGAGGGCGTCAATGCCTTGCACCTGGATCAGGTGCGGGTGGTGCCCAATGTCTGGGACAGTCTGCTGTCGCGCGCGGTTCGCGTCCAGCACCTGGAGCTCAATGGCCTGAAGATCAGCCTCAAGGAAGGTGCCGACGGTCAATGGTCGCTCGAAGGCCTGCCGGTGCAGCAGGACAAGCCGTTGGACCCCGAGCAACTGCTGAACCAGATGCAGATGGTCTCCCAGCTGTCGGTGCTCGACAGCCAGATCACCCTGCAACCTTTGGATCAGCCGCCGCTGACCCTGACTTACGTGGGCCTGAGCCTCAAGACTGGCAGTAGCCGGCAGCGCCTCGACGCGCGGTTGACCCTGCCCGACGGCCAACCGCTGGCCATGAGCCTGCGCAGCCGGATTCGCGCCAGTCAGTGGCAAGACGCCGAGGTCGACGCCTATCTGAGCCTGCCGCAAAGTGACTGGGCGCGCTGGTTGCCGGCGAGAATCACCCAGCAATGGCAGTTTTCCCAGATCAGGGCCGGTGGCGAGTTGTGGGCGAGTTGGGGCAAGGGCGTCTTGCAGAGCGCCGCGATTCGCCTCAATGCCCCGCAATTCAAGGGCGCCTACGCCGAGCGCAAGCCGGTGCAGATCAACAATCTGGCGCTCAACGGTTATTTCCAGCGCAGCGCCGAAGGCTTCAAGTTGAGCCTGGATTCGCTGGCCCTGAACCTCGGTGAGACTCGCTGGGAAACCCGCCTGCAATTGCAGCAGACGGCCACCACGGAAAAAAACCAGGAGCTCTGGCACCTACAGGCCGATCGCCTCGACCTGACCCCCATCACCCCGATCCTCAATGCCTTGGGGCCATTGCCCGAAGGCTTTGCCACGGTGGTGGAGCGACTCAAGGTTACCGGTACCTTGCGCAACGTGTTGCTCGATATCCGCCCCGAAGCCACCGACGACAGCAAGTTCAGCTTCGCCGCCAATCTGCAGCAGGTCGGTTTTGATGCCTATCACGGTGCGCCCGCGGCTCGTAACGTGTCCGGGAGCATCAGCGGCGACCTCGGGCAGGGCGAGCTGCGCATGGACAGCAAGGACTTCTCCCTGCACCTGGACCCGATCTTCGCCAAGCCATGGCAGTACATCCAGGCCAATGCGCGGTTGACCTGGAAGCTCGACAAGCAAGCCTTCACGCTGATCGCACCGTACCTGAAAGTGCTGGGGGAGGAGGGCAAGATTGCTGGTGACTTCCTGATCCGCCTGCACTTCGATCCCACCCAGGAAGACTACATGGACCTGCGGGTCGGCCTGCTGGAGGGTGATGGGCGCTACACCGCCAAGTACTTGCCCACGGTCCTCAGTCCCGGCTTGGACGAATGGCTGCGCACCGCCATTCTCAAGGGCGCGGTCGATGAGGGCTTCTTCCAGTACCAGGGCTCGCTGAATCATGATGCGGTCGAGGCCGCACGCAGCATCAGCTTATTCTTCAAGGTGCACGACGCGCAGCTGGCATTCCAGCCGGGCTGGCCGCACCTGAGCAAGATCAGCGGCGATGTGTTCGTCGAGGACAGTGGCGTGCGCATCCTGGCAAGCCAAGGGCAACTGCTCGATACCCAGGTGCGCGATGTCTTCGTCAACATTCCCCATGTGCCAGCGGGCAAGAACAGCCACATGTACATCGACGGCGCCTTTGCCGGTGGTCTGGGCGATGGCGTGAAGATTCTGCAGGAGGCGCCGATCGGCACCGGTCCGACCTTTGCCGGTTGGCAGGGCGAGGGTGACCTGCAAGGCAAGCTGAAGCTCGATATCCCCCTGGAAAAGGGTGAGGAGCCGAAGATCCTGGTGGACTTCAAGACTGCCAAGGCACGCCTCAAGCTCAGCGAGCCGGAACTGGAATTGACTCAGCTCAAGGGCGACTTCCGCTTTGACAGCAGCAAGGGCCTGAGTGGCCAGGGCATTACCGCGCGGGCTTTCGACCGGCCGGTGAGCGCGCAGATCTTCGCCGATGGCAAGGGTGGCAAGATCAATACCCGGGTCGTCGCGTCCGGCCAGGTCACGGTGAAAAAGCTCACTGATTGGCTCAAAGTCAGCCAGTCGCTGCCGGTTTCCGGCGACATTCCCTATCAGTTGCAGCTCAACCTCGACGGCGCCGACAGCCAGTTGATGGTCAGCTCCAGCCTCAAGGGCGTCGCGGTTGATTTACCAGCACCCTTTGGCATGCCGGCGGCACAAGGCCGCGACACGGTGTTTCGCATGACCCTGCAGGGCGCCGAGCGGCGCTATTGGCTCGACTACGGCGACCTTGCGGACTTCACCTTCGCCGCGCCGGCGAGCAATTTTGCCGAGGGTCGCGGTGAGTTGTTCCTCGGCAGCGGCAACGCGGTACTGCCGGGCGCCAAGGGCCTGCGTATTCGTGGTGTGCTCTCGGAATTGGATGTGGAACCCTGGAAGGCCCTGGTCGATCGTTATGCCGGGCAGGATCCGGGGGGCAGCGCCAAGCAGTTGCTCAGCGGTGCTGACTTCCGGGTCGGCAAGCTCACGGGATTCGGCACCACCCTGGACCAGGCGCGGGTACAACTGGATCGCAAGCCTGCGGCCTGGGGACTGCAGCTCGATAGCCAGCAGGTCAAGGGCACGGTCGGGCTACCGGATGCCAAGGGCGCACCGATTGCCGTGAACCTGCAGTACGTGCGCCTGCCAGCACCGGACCCAGCGGTGCAGGCCGACGAAAACGCCCCGGATCCGCTGGCTTCGGTCGACCCGACGAAGGTGCCGGCGCTGGATATCAACATCGCTCAGCTGTTCCAGGGCAAGGACCTGGTCGGCGCCTGGTCCTTGAAAGTGCGGCCGACTGCCAAGGGGCTGGCGTTCAACAGCATGAACCTGGGGCTCAAGGGCATGCAGTTGCAGGGTGCGGGCGGCTGGGAAGGCGTACCGGGCACCACTAGCAGTTGGTACAAAGGCCGACTTGAGGGCAAGAACCTCGCGGATGTGCTCAAGGGCTGGGGGTTCGCGCCGACGGTGACCAGTGACAACTTCCACCTGGATATCGACGGGCGGTGGCCCGGTTCGCCGGCCTGGGTCGGGCTGAAACGTTACTCCGGCAGCCTGGATGCCACGCTGAACAAGGGGCAGATGGTCGAAGTCGAAGGCGGTGCCCAGGCGCTGCGGGTGTTCGGCCTGCTCAACTTCAACTCGATTGGCCGACGCTTGCGCCTGGACTTCTCCGACCTGTTCGACAAGGGCTTGAGCTACGACCGGGTCAAGGGCCTGCTGGTCGCCAGCAACGGGGTGTTTGTCACCCGCGAGCCGATTACCTTGACCGGGCCCTCGAGCAACCTGGAGCTCAACGGCACCCTGGACATGGTCGCTGACCGTATTGATGCCAAGGTGCTGGTGACCCTGCCGCTGACCAATAACCTGCCAATCGCCGCGCTGATCGTCGGCGCGCCGGCGGTGGGTGGTGCGTTGTTCCTGATCGACAAACTGATCGGTGATCGTGTGGCGCGATTTGCCAGCGTCAAATACACCGTCAAAGGTCCGGTGAAAGAGCCGAAGATCACCTTTGAAAAACCTTTTTGAGGCGCTTTTTCCCCCCGCACGCAAAGGGCCTATGGAGTAGCATGGCCGCATACCTGAAACGGAGTGCGCCATGTCTCTTGCGGTGATTCAAATGGTCAGCCAGAGCGATGTGCTGGCCAATCTTGCCCAGGCCCGCAAGTTGCTCGAGCAGGCCGCCGAGGGTGGTGCGCGCCTGGCCGTGCTGCCGGAAAACTTCGCCGCCATGGGGCGGCGCGACGTCGCTGACCTTGGCCGCGCCGAGGCGTTGGGCGATGGTCCGATCCTGCCGTGGTTGAAACAGACCGCCCGCGACCTCAAGTTATGGATAGTAGCGGGCACCCTGCCGTTGCCGCCGCGGGATCAACCCCATGCGAAGGCCAATGCCTGCTCGTTGCTGGTCGACGAGCATGGCGAAACCGTAGCGCGATACGACAAGCTGCATCTGTTTGATGTCGATGTGGCGGACAATCGGGGGCGCTACCGTGAATCCGATGACTATGCTCATGGCAGTGCGGTGGTGGTTGCCCAGACACCGGTAGGCCGGGTTGGCCTGACGGTGTGCTACGACTTGCGCTTCCCCGAGTTGTACAGCGAATTGCGCGCCGCCGGGGCTGAGCTGATTACCGCCCCTGCGGCGTTTACCGCGGTGACCGGTGCGGCCCATTGGGAGGTGCTGATCCGGGCACGCGCCATCGAGACCCAGTGTTATGTGCTGGCGGCCGCACAGGGCGGCACGCACCCGGGGCCGCGCGAGACCTTTGGTCACGCCGCGATTGTCGACCCCTGGGGGCGCGTGCTGGCCCAGCAGGACCAAGGCGAGGCCGTGCTGCTGGCCACACGTGATAGCAGCGAACAGGCGTCCATCAGGGCGCGGATGCCGGTGTCCAGTCACCGGCGCTTTTTCTCGCAGGGCGCACAGCGACCTGCCTCAGAACGTTGAATTAAGGCGTAAACCTATGAGCGAGTTGTTGTCCTCAGTCAGTGAACATCTGCTAGCGCCAGGCGGCGTGACCATCGAGAACCTGCAAAGCGTGCTGGGTGACCTGGCGGGGCCGGGCATCGATGCCGCCGACCTGTATTTCCAGGGCCAGATCTCCGAGTCCTGGGCGCTGGAAGACGGCATCGTCAAGGAAGGCAGCTTCAATCTGGACCAGGGTGTGGGTGTGCGGGCGCAATCGGGTGAGAAGACCGGGTTTGCCTACAGCAATGCCATCACCCTGGAAGCCCTGGGCCTGGCCGCTCGTGCGGCCCGTTCGATCTCCCGCGCCGGACAGAACGGCACGGTGCAGGCCTTTACCACCCAGGACGTCGCCCAGCTGTACGCGCCGGATAACCCGCTGGAAGTGTTGAGCCGTGCGGAAAAAGTCGAGCTGCTCAAGCGCATCGACGTGGCCACGCGCGCGCTCGATCCACGCATCCAGCAAGTCACCGTGAGCATGGCCGGGGTCTGGGAGCGGATCCTGGTGGCCTCCACCGACGGTGGCCTGGCGGCGGATGTGCGGCCCCTGGTGCGCTTCAACGTCAGCGTAATCGTCGAGCAGAACGGCCGTCGTGAACGCGGTGGTCACGGTGGTGGCGGGCGTACCGACTACCGCTACTTCCTGGCCGAAGACCGTGCCATGGGTTACGCCCGCGAGGCCCTGCGCCAGGCGCTGGTGAACCTGGAAGCGATTCCGGCGCCGGCCGGCACCTTGCCCGTCGTGCTGGGCTCGGGCTGGTCCGGGGTGTTGCTGCACGAAGCGGTGGGCCACGGCCTGGAAGGCGACTTCAACCGCAAGGGCAGTTCGGCCTACAGCGGCCGCATGGGCGAGATGGTCGCCTCGAAGCTGTGCACCATTGTCGACGACGGTACCCTGGCCGGTCGCCGTGGCTCGTTGAGCGTCGATGACGAAGGCACACCGACCGAGTGCACCACGCTGATCGAAAACGGCGTGCTCAAGGGCTACATGCAGGACAAGCTCAACGCGCGCCTGATGGGCGTGGCACGCACCGGCAACGGTCGTCGCGAATCCTATGCGCACCTGCCGATGCCCCGCATGACCAATACCTACATGCTCGGTGGCGAAAGCGATCCGGCAGAAATCATCGCCTCGGTGAAGAAGGGCATCTATTGCGCCAACCTCGGCGGTGGCCAGGTCGACATCACCAGTGGCAAGTTCGTGTTTTCCACCAGCGAAGCGTACCTGATCGAAGACGGCAAGATTACCGCACCGGTCAAGGGCGCAACCCTGATCGGCAACGGGCCGGAAGCCATGAGTCGGGTGTCGATGGTCGGTAACGACCTGTCGCTGGACAGTGGGGTAGGGACATGTGGCAAGGATGGGCAGTCGGTGCCGGTGGGTGTCGGCCAGCCAACCTTGAAAATCGACGCGATCACCGTGGGTGGCACGGGCGCGTAAGGGATGGAGCTGCGGATGGGTTGCCAGGCAACCCATCCGCGACGAGGTTCAACGCAGGCCGCGTTGTGTCTCGTCCAGCTCGCGGATGTACTTGAAGATTTTACGGCTGGAAGCAGGAGGTTTGTTTTGCGCAACCTCGTGCTGAGCCTGACGGATCAAGGAGCGCAATTGCTGGCGGTCCGCGTCCGGGTACTCGATGACGAATTTTTCCAGGACAGCGTCGTCGCCGGCGATCAAGCGATCACGCCAGCGTTCCAGACCGTGGAAACGTTCGTTGTATTGGCGAGTGGAGGCGTCGAGTTGGTCCAGCAGTACCAGAATGGCACTGGTGTCCTGATCGCGCATCAGCTTGCCAATGAACTGCAGGTGCCGTTTACGCGCGATATTCGCGGTGTGCTTGGGCGCATCGGCCAGTGCCCGGCGCAAGGCGTCGGTCAAAGGCAGTTTTGCCAGCAAGTCAGGCTTGAGTGTTGTAAGGCGCTCGCCAAGGTCAACCAGAGCATGCAGCTCACGTTTGACCTGGGATTTGCTTTTTTCTCCCGTATCGAGGGAGTCGTCGTAAGAATCAACCATGGTGGCCGTCCGCAAAGAAACGCCGCCATGATAACCAGTCGGGGGCCGCTTGTCCGGCCCGGTCGCTCGATGGCCTTAACCGAAAGCAGAATTTGAGTGGAGAACAGCATGAGTGCAGTTGAAAGCGTCGGCCCACAAGCGTTGCCGGCACTGCAAGAGCAAGTCGAGCAGATCATCGCCGAAGCCAAGCGCCAGGGTGCCAGTGCCTGCGAAGTGGCTGTGTCTCTGGAGCAGGGCCTGTCGACATCGGTACGCCAGCGGGAAGTCGAAACGGTTGAGTTCAACCGCGACCAGGGCTTTGGCATCACCTTGTATGTTGGCCAGCGCAAAGGCTCGGCCAGCACCTCGGCCAGTGGCGCCGAGGCGATTCGTGAAACCGTTGCCGCGGCACTGGCGATCGCCAAGCACACCTCCGAAGACGAACACTCGGGCCTGGCCGATGCCGCGCTGATGGCCAGGGACCTGACGGACTTCGACCTGTTCCACGCCTGGGACATCACGCCTGAGCAGGCGATCGAAAAGGCCCTGGCTTGCGAAGCCGCCGCCTTTGCCGCCGACAGCCGGATCAAGAATGCCGATGGCACCACCCTCAGCACCCATCAGGGCTGCCGGGTGTATGGCAACAGTCATGGTTTCATCGGTGGTTATGCGTCTACCCGCCACAGCCTCAGTTGCGTGATGATCGCCGAGGCGGATGGCCAGATGCAGCGCGACTACTGGTATGACGTCAATCGCCAGGGCAACTTGCTGGCCGATCCGTTGAGCATTGGCCAACGCGCTGCGCAGCGTGCCGCCAGCCGCCTGGGCGCACGGCCGGTGCCGACCTGTGAAGTGCCAGTGCTGTTTTCCGCCGAACTGGCGGGTGGCCTGTTTGGCAGTTTTCTGGGGGCGATCTCCGGCGGCAATCTGTACCGCAAGTCGTCGTTTCTCGAGGGTGCATTGGGGCAGAAATTGTTTCCTGAGTGGCTGACCATCGATGAGCGCCCGCACTTGATGCGCGCCATGGGCAGTTCGGCGTTCGACGGTGATGGCCTGGCCACCTACGCCAAGCCGTTCGTCGAAAACGGCGAGTTGGTATCGTACGTGCTGGGTACCTATTCCGGCCGCAAGCTCGGTATGCCGAGCACCGCCAACTCAGGCGGCGTGCACAACCTCTTCGTCACCCATGGTGATGAAGACCAGGCAGCGCTGTTGCGGCGCATGGGCCGCGGCCTGCTGGTGACCGAGTTGATGGGCCATGGGCTGAACATGGTGACCGGCGACTACTCCCGGGGTGCGGCGGGGTTCTGGGTCGAGAACGGCGAAATCCAGTTCGCGGTCCAGGAGGTGACGATTGCCGGCAACATGCGCGATATGTTCAAGCAGATCGTGGCCGTCGGTAATGACCTGGAACTGCGCAGCAACATTCGCACCGGCTCGGTACTGATCGAGCGGATGACGGTGGCGGGTAGCTAAACCATACCGTTGCCAAAAAGGCGCGCCATCCCATCGGATGGCGCGCCTTTTTTATGGGCCTTGCTCGGGCTCGCACAATGAGTTCTATATTGATGGCGGGGTTGTTTTGGTTCTCATTATCATATAATAATAAATCTCATTATCGAATGAGCCTGGGTCATGAGTTCTGCCTTGCACGAGCAGCCTTACCTCGAAAGCTGGCGCTGGATGAGTCGTCAGATCCGCTGTGCGCTGGATCCTGACGAACCGCGCCTGATCGAACATTACCTGGCCGAAGGCCGGTATCTGTCCTGTTGTACGGCTACTTCGGCCTGGACCGTCGCTGAAACCTCATTTCGATTGCTCCTGGACACCGCTGCCGATGTCGCCTTGCCCTGGCATTGGCGCAGCCTCTGCCTGGACCAGGCCTGGCGACCGCTGCGCGACCTGGAGCGCCTGTCTTTGTGCAAATGCCGGCTCAAGCGCTGGCAAAGCTACACCTGGCAACTGGCGACCTGCGAGTTGCTGCCCTCCATTCCCCTCATTGAACTGGTGCAAGGATTTCCCGATGAGTAATACCCGTATCGAACGTGACAGCATGGGTGAGTTGCAAGTCCCGGTAGACGCCTTGTACGGCGCACAGACCCAGCGTGCCGTGGACAACTTCCCCATCAGTGGCCAGCGCATGCCTGCGCAGTTCATTCGCGCGCTGATCCTCGCCAAGGCGGCGGCAGCCAAGGCCAACGTGGAGCTCCAGCAACTGAGCGAAGCCCAGGGCAAGGCCATTGTCGATGCGGCCCAGGGTCTGCTTGAAGGGGATTTCATGCCGCACTTCCCGGTGGATATTTTCCAGACCGGCTCCGGCACCAGTTCCAACATGAACGCCAACGAAGTGTTGGCCACCCTGGCCAGTCGCCTGTTGGGCGAGCCGATCAATCCCAACGACCACGTCAATTGCGGCCAGAGCAGCAACGACATCATTCCCACCACCATCCACGTCAGCGCCGCGCTGGCGCTGCACGAACAACTGCTGCCGGCGCTCGAGCACCTGGTGCAGGTGATCGAGCGCAAGGCCGAGCAGGTTCACCCGTTCATCAAGACCGGGCGTACCCATCTGATGGACGCCATGCCCGTGCGCATGAGCCAGGTACTCAACGGTTGGGCGCAGCAGCTCAAGGCCAACATCGGCCATTTGCACAACCTGTTGCCAGCCCTGCAATCCCTGGCCCAGGGCGGCACGGCGGTGGGCACCGGGATCAATGCGCACCCGCAGTTCGCGGCACGTTTCAGCCAGCAACTGAGCAGCCTGACCAAGGTGCCATTCACCCCGGGCAAGGATCTGTTTGCCTTGATCGGCTCCCAGGATACCGCCGTGGCGGTGTCCGGGCAGCTCAAGGCGACTGCCGTATCGCTGATGAAGATCGCCAACGACCTGCGTTGGATGAACTCGGGCCCCTTGGCCGGCCTCGGTGAAATCGAGCTCGAAGGGCTGCAGCCTGGCTCATCGATCATGCCGGGCAAAGTCAACCCGGTGATTCCAGAAGCGACCGCGATGGTGGCCGCGCAAGTGATCGGCAATGACAGCGTGATCACCGTCGCCGGGCAGTCGGGCAACTTCGAGCTGAACGTGATGCTGCCGATCATTGCCCAGAATCTGCTGAGCAGCATCGAGTTGCTGGCCAACTCCAGTCGCCTGCTGGCGGACAAGGCCATTGCCAGCTTCAAGGTCAATGAGGCCAAGCTCAAGGAAGCACTGTCGCGCAATCCGATCCTGGTCACTGCGCTCAACCCGATCATTGGTTACCAGAAGGCCGCCGAAATCGCCAAGACCGCCTATCAGCAAGGTCGCCCGGTGATCGACGTGGCCCTCGAATACACCGACCTGTCGCGAAGCCAACTGGAAGAGCTGCTTAATCCGGAAAAGCTCACCGCAGGCGGCGTGTAATCACTGTCACCGCATAGGAGGCTCACCATGGAGCACTGGAAACGCACGATCGAAAGGGCCAACCGCTGCTTCATGCTGGGCGAGTTGGTCGATGCTCGCGAGGCCTACCTGCAGGCCCTGGCACTGGCGCAGGTGCTGTTCGCTCGCTGGGCGGACGCGGACGAGGCGGTCGCCGCCTGTGTGATCTCCCATCACAACCTCGCCGACCTGCATCTGCGCCTGAACCAGCCGGAGGAGAGCGCCGAATACCTGTGCGCCATCCATCAATTGCTGTTGCAGACCCTGCAGGACCCGCGCCAGGCACCGGCCTTGCGCGAGGCGGCACTGCGTCAAAGCAGCAAGACTTATGTCGAGCTGCTCACTTTCATCAGCGAGTACGGCGAGTACCCGCGTACCCACCGTCTGCTGCACATCGATACCGCAGCGCAGCCTAATGCTGCGCGCGCTTTTTATGGAGCTCATTAAAATGGCTTTTACCCTGCCGGCCCTGCCTTACGCCTACGATGCCCTGGAACCGCATATCGATGCGCAGACCATGGAGATCCACTACACCAAGCACCACCAGACTTACATCAACAACCTCAATGCTGCAGTGGAGGGCACCGAGTTTGCCGAGTGGCCAGTGGAGCGCTTGGTGGCCAGTGTCCAGCAATTGCCGGAAAAGCTGCGCGCAGCGGTGATCAACCAGGGTGGCGGGCATGCCAACCATTCGTTGTTCTGGGCGGTCATGGTACCCAACGGTGGTGGTCTGCCAGTAGGCGAGTTGGCCAAGGCGATCGATGCTCAATTGGGTGGTTTCGACAGCTTCAAGGAGGCCTTCACCAAGGCCGCGTTGAGCCGTTTCGGCAGTGGTTGGGCGTGGTTGAGCGTTACCCCGGAAAAGACCCTGGTGGTGGAAAGCAGTGGCAACCAGGATAGCCCGTTGATGAATGGCAATACGCCAATCCTCGGTCTGGATGTCTGGGAGCACGCGTATTACCTGCGCTACCAGAACCGCCGCCCGGAATACATCAATGCGTTTTACAACGTGATCCATTGGCCGCAAGTTGCGCAGCGCTATCAGGCTGCGCTGGCTTGAGCCTTCACTATAAAAAGACCTAAGGCCACTTATGGGCACTGAAACACTGACGATCAGCAGTGGGCGAATGTTTCGTTATGCGCTGGGTTCGCTCCTGCTGCTGGCAGGTACTACCTTGCTGGTTGCCCATGGCCTGGCGTGGCTCGACCTTGAGCCAAAGTTGATGCGGGCCCTGCAGGGCGGGGCGATCTGCGCGCTGGGCACGGCCCTTGGGGCGGTGCCGGTGCTGGTGATCCGGCGGATGCCAGTGGCGCTCAGCGATACCTTGCTGGGTTTTGGCGCCGGGGTAATGCTGGCGGCGACGGCCTTTTCGCTGATTGTGCCGGGAATCGCCGCTGCTGAAAGTCTGGGGCTGTCATCCTGGGCTGCCAGCGGCCTGATGTGCTGCGGCATCATGCTGGGGGCGTTCGGGCTGTTTGTGGTGGATCGGCAGATGTCCGGTGCGACCCCCGAGATGCTGGTGGGCACCCAGGAGCGCCCGGTCATCCCGCCACGCATCTGGCTGTTCGTGTTCGCCATCATTGCCCACAACATTCCTGAAGGCATGGCAGTGGGAGTTTCGGCCGGTGGTGGCATGGCGGACGCAGATAGCCTGGCCATGGGCATTGCCTTGCAGGATGTGCCGGAAGGGCTGGTAATCGCGCTGGTACTGGCGGGAGCCGGGATGTCGCGGGTCAAGGCCTTCCTGATCGGCGCCGCATCAGGGTTGGTCGAGCCGGTGTTTGCATTGCTGTGTGCCTGGCTGGTAAGCCTGGCCGAGGTGATCCTGCCGTTGGGCCTGGCCCTGGCTGCGGGTGCGATGCTGCTGGTGGTGACTCATGAGGTGATCCCCGAATCGCGCCGCAATGGTCACGAGAAACTTGCCAGCCTGGGCTTGCTGATCGGGTTTTGCTTGATGATGGTGATGGATACGGCGTTGGGGTAGGGGGCTGCTGCGGTCTTATTCGCCTTCGTCGAAGTAGTTGTTGATCAGTGCTACCAGTGCATCCAGCGCTTCTTGTTCCTGCTCGCCTTCGGTGCTCAGGTGGATGCGGGTGCCTTTGCCTGCGGCCAGCATCATCATAGCCATGATGCTCTTGCCGTCGACCATCGACTCTGGAGTGCGTCCTGCACGGATCTGGCACGGGTACTGGCCTGCAACGCCGACGAACTTGGCTGAAGCGCGGGCGTGCAGGCCCAGTTTGTTGATGATTTCAATTTCCAGAGCAGGCATCGCGGTGTGAATCCTTTAGCTAAGGTCGCGGTGGCGAACCTGGACGTTCTTCAGGGTTTTTTGCAGGACCTGGCCCAGGCGCTCGGTCAGGTAGACGGAGCGGTGATGCCCGCCCGTACAGCCAATGGCTATGGTCACGTAGGCCCGATTGCTGGCGGCAAAGCGCGGCAACCATTTGAGCAGGTAGCTGGAGATGTCTTCAAACATTTCTTCGACATCCGGCTGAGCGGCCAGGTATTCGGCAACCGGCTGGTCCAGCCCGGATTGCGCGCGCAGTTCCGGTTTCCAGTAGGGGTTGGGCAGGCAGCGTACGTCGAACACCAGGTCTGCATCCACCGGCATGCCGCGCTTGAACCCGAACGACTCGACCAGGAATGCGGTGCCCGGCTCGGGTTGATTGAGCAGGCGCAACTTGATGGTGTCACGCAGCTGGTAGAGGTTCAGGTTGGTGGTGTTGAGCTTGAGGTCGGCGAGGTCGGAGATCGGCTCCAGCAGGCGGGTCTCGTCCTGGATGGCTTCGGCCAGCGAACGTTGCGAGTTGCTCAGTGGGTGGCGCCGACGGGTTTCCGAGAAGCGCTTGAGCAGGGTTTCTTCATCGGCGTCGAGGTACAGCACATCACATTGGATGTGCCGGCTACGCACTTCTTCGAGCAGATCAGGGAAGCGTGACAGATGGCTCGGCAGGTTGCGCGCATCGATCGACACGGCCACCAGTGGCTGGGCCATGTCGTTGTGAATCAACGCGCGTTCGGCCAATTCAGGGAGCAACCCGGCGGGCAGGTTGTCGATGCAGTAGTAGCCGTTGTCCTCCAGTACATTGAGGGCCGTGCTTTTACCGGAGCCGGAGCGGCCGCTGACGATGATCAAGCGCATGATTAGTGACCGTTTTGCTCGTCCAGGACAACCTGGTACAGGGCTTCACTGGTGCTGGCGCTGCGCAGGCGATCGCGCACTTCCTTGCGATCCAGCATGCTGGCGATCTGGCGCAGGAGCTCCAGGTGGGCATCGGTGGCGGCTTGCGGGACCAGCAGAACAAACAGCAGGTCGACCGGAGCGCCATCGATGGCGTCGAAATCAATGGGTGCGTCCAGGTGCATCAGGGCGCTGATGGGCGCCTCGCAGCCTTTGAGGCGGCAGTGAGGAATGGCGATGCCGTTGCCAAAACCGGTCGAGCCGAGTTTTTCACGGGCGATCAGGCTCTCGAAGACATCTTGCATCTCCAGATCCGGGACTTCCCGGGCGATCAGGTTGGCAATTTGTTCGAGGGCGCGTTTTTTACTGCCGCCCGGCACGTTCACCAAAGAACGGCCGGGGGTCAGGATGCTTTCAAGTCGGATCATGGGATGGGGGTGTTAGCGACCGGTTGCGCCCTGGAGGAGGCTCTGGGTCTTTTCCTTATGCTTTTTAAGTTGACGGTCCAGCTTGTCGGTCAGCAGGTCAATGGCGGCATACATGTCCGTATGCTCGGCATTGGCGACTACTTCTCCGCCGGGGATATGCAGCGTGGCTTCGATTTTCTGCAACAGCTTCTCGACGTTCATCGTGACTTGCACGTTGGTGATCTTGTCGAAATGCCTCTCCAGTCGGTCGAGTTTTTCGCCGATGTAGGTGCGCAGAGGTTCGGTAACTTCCAGTTGGTGTCCACTGATGTTGACTTGCATACAGCTTCTCCTTCGTTGCCAGTGCATAAGGCGGCAGGCCGAGTTGCCTGCCACTAGGGTGTCTGCGAAAGATTTCGAAAACACCCTGGAACGCTGTGGCGTGGCCCGTTACATCAATCGCTTGCGTTCGCTCGAAGGCGCGATCCCGAGGGATTCACGGTACTTGGCGACGGTACGACGGGCTACCTGAATACCTTGTGCCTCCAGTAAACCAGCGATCTTGCTGTCACTCAACGGCTTTTTCTGATTTTCCGCGGCAACCAGTTTTTTGATGATCGCGCGGATCGCCGTGGACGAGCATTCGCCGCCTTCGGAGGTGCTGACGTGGCTTGAGAAAAAGTATTTCAGCTCATAGATACCGCGCGGGGTATGCATGAATTTTTGCGTGGTGACCCGGGAAATCGTCGACTCGTGCATGCCTACCGCTTCGGCAATGTCATGCAGGACCAGCGGCTTCATCGCCTCGTCGCCATATTCGAGAAAGCCGCGCTGGTGCTCGACGATCTGGGTGGCCACTTTCATCAGGGTTTCGTTGCGGCTTTGCAGGCTCTTGATGAACCAGCGCGCCTCCTGCAACTGATTGCGCATGAAGGTGTTGTCGGCGCTGGTGTCAGCGCGACGGACGAATCCGGCGTACTGGGGGTTGACCCGCAAGCGCGGTACCGACTCCTGGTTCAGTTCCACCAGCCAGCGCTCGTTGTCCTTGCGCACGATCACATCCGGCACCACGTACTCGGCTTCGCTGGACTCGATCTGCGAGCCAGGTCGCGGGTTGAGGCTCTGGACCAGTTCGATGACCTGGCGCAGTTCGTCTTCCTTGAGCTTCATGCGCCGCATCAGTTGGCTGTAGTCGCGGCTGCCGAGCAGGTCGATGTAATCGCTGACCAGGCGCTTGGCTTCTGCCAGCCAAGGGGTCTTGGCGGCCAGCTGGCGCAATTGCAGCAACAGGCACTCGCCCAGGTTGCGGGCGCCGATGCCGGCGGGTTCGAATTGCTGGATGCGGTGCAGGACGGCTTCGATTTCGTCCAGCTCGATGTCCAGTTCCGGGTCGAATGCCTCGAGAATTTCCTCAAGGGTTTCGTCCAGGTAACCCTGGTTGTTGATGCAGTCGATCAGGGTCACGCCGATCAGGCGATCGGTGTCGGACATCGGGGACAGGTTCAATTGCCAGAGCAAGTGGCTCTGCAGGCTTTCCCCGGCGGAGGTGCGGGTGGTGAAGTCCCACTCGTCGTCATCGTTGCTGGGCAAGCTGCTGGCACTGGTCTGGTAGACGTCTTCCCAGGCGGTGTCGACCGGTAGTTCATTGGGAATGCGCTCGTTCCATTCTCCTTCCTCGAGGTTATCCACCGTGGGGGCGGTTTCCTGGTAGGAGGGTTCCTGGACGTCGGTGTTGGGTTTGTGCTCGATGTTGTCCGCCATCGGGTCGGCGTTATCGAAGTCGTCGCCTTCTTCCTGGCGTTCGAGCATTGGATTTGACTCCAAGGCTTCCTGGATTTCCTGTTGCAGGTCCAGGGTCGACAATTGGAGCAGGCGGATGGCCTGTTGCAGCTGCGGTGTCATCGTCAGCTGCTGGCCCATTCTCAAGACTAGCGATGGTTTCATGGCTGGGGCTTAACACCTTATTCGCCGGCGCACGTGCGCCATCCACTACAGGGCGCCGGAGCGCCAAACTTAAGCAAATTATATGCCTGAAACTGAAGTGTTTGCCTAGAGCGTCATGACAATAAAAATATTAAGGCTTTCATTGACAATCCGCTCTGCCGGCAGACCAGACGCCTCGCAGCTTAAAGGCGGAACTCATGGCCCAGGTACACTTCCTTGACCAGTTCGTTGGCCAGGATGGTTTCAGCGTCACCTTCCGCGATCAGTTGACCATCGTTGACGATGTAGGCGGTTTCGCAGATGTCCAGGGTTTCACGCACGTTGTGGTCCGTGATCAGCACGCCAATGCCCTTGGCCTTGAGGTGATGGATGATCTGCTTGATGTCGCCGACCGAAATCGGGTCCACGCCGGCGAAAGGTTCGTCGAGCAGGATGAATTTCGGCGCGGTGGCGAGGGCGCGGGCAATTTCCACGCGGCGTCGTTCGCCACCGGAAAGGCTCATGCCCAGGTTGTCGCGGATGTGGTTGATGTGGAACTCCTGCAACAGGCTTTCGAGTTCCTTGCGCCGACCGGCCTTGTCGAGTTCCTTGCGGGTTTCGAGAATGGCCATGATGTTGTCGGCAACCGACAGTTTGCGGAAGATCGACGCTTCCTGTGGAAGATAGCCGATACCTGCCCGCGCGCGACCGTGCATGGGCTGGTGGCTGACGTCCAGGTCATCGATCAGTACGCGACCCTGATCGGCCTGCACCAGGCCGACGATCATGTAGAAGCAGGTGGTCTTGCCGGCACCGTTAGGGCCAAGCAGGCCGACGATCTGGCCGCTGTCGATGGACAGGCTGACGTCACGCACGACCTGACGGCTCTTGTAGCTCTTGGCCAAGTGCTGGGCTTTGAGAGTTGCCATTACTGGGCCTTTTGCTCGTCAGTTTTCTTTTTCGGCTGGATGACCATGTCGATCCGCGGACGTTGCTCAGTGACCTTGCTGCCCGTGGCGCGACCGGCGCTGGCGAGCTTTTTGTTGGTGTCGTAGACGATTTTCTCGCCCTGGGTAATGTTGCCGTCCTTGTCGACGACTTTGGCCCGATCGATCAGCACGACGCGGTCTTGCGAGGCGTGGTACTGGATGGTCACCCCGTAGCCCTGCACGGGCTTGGAGTCGCCCGCAGTCTGCATCTGCTCGAAGTAGGCCAGGTTGCCGACCGAGGTCACGACGTCGATATCACCAGCCGCGGTGCGGGTGATGGTCACGGTGTTGCCGGTGACCTTCATCGAGCCCTGGGTGATGATCACGTCGCCCTTGTAGGTGGCGATACCGTTCTTGTCGTCCAGTTGGGCGTCGTCGGCCTGGATGCGGATAGGTTGATCTCTATCGGTCGGCAGGGCCCAGGCGCTCACGCTTCCCAGTGCTGCGCCCAGACTGAGCAAAATAGGGAGGGTTTTAACGAGCCTCATACTGTCCTCTTACGTTCGATAGCAGGTGTATCCTGCTGTCTTTCAAATACGCCTTCATTCCGGTACCAGTCGATACACCGCCAGCGCCGTCGATTCTAACGGCTTGCTGGGTCTGCGCATATTGTTGCTTGGGGAATACCGTCATGCGTGTGGTGGTGATGACCATTGGGCGATTCTTGGCATCGGTGCGTGCAATGCGCACCGAGTCGATCAGCTCGACCTCGGTGCCGTCAGGATTGACCTCGCCACGTTCGCTCTGCACGTGCCAGGGGAATTCGCTGCCGCGATACATCTGCAGGTCCGGTTTGGTCAGCAAGGTCACTTCGCTGGCCTTGACGTGCTCGACCTTGTCGGACGTCATGTCGTACTGCAACTTGCCATCTGGCAGGAACTGCACGCTGTGGGCGTTGATGGCGTAGTAGTCGATCTCGCTCTCGTTGACTGCGGCTACCGGCTTGTCGAGAAAGCGCTCGGGGCTGATGTTCCAGTAGCCGACTGCCGCAAACAGCGCGGCGATGGCTGCGAAAAACACGATGTTGCGAAACTTTTTACTCAGCATAAATGACTCACAGGTACGCGGCGTTGGCGTCTTGCAGATTGCCTTGGGCGCGTAATATCAATTCACAGAATTCTCGAGCAGCACCTTCACCACCACGGGCCTCGGTGATGCCGTGGGCGTGTTCGCGGACAAAACTCGCGGCGTTGGCAACGGCCATGCCCAGGCCGACCCGCACAATCACCGGCAGGTCGGGCAGATCGTCGCCCAGATAGGCGACCTGTTCATAGCTTAGGCCCAGTTGCGCGAGAAGCTCGTCGAGCACCGCAAGTTTGTCCTCGCGGCCTTGATACAGGTGGGTAATCCCCAGGTTTTTGGCGCGATGCTGGACTGCCGGGCTAGTTCGACCACTGATAATGGCCATTGTCACACCGCTGGCTCGCAACATTTTCATGCCCTGGCCGTCGAGGGTGCTGAAACTCTTGAGCTCGCTGCCATCCTCGAGGAAATGCAGGCGTCCGTCCGTGAGTACGCCGTCGACGTCGAAGACCGCCAGCTTGACGGGCCTGGCGCGTTCGAGCAGGTCGTCAGCCATTACATCACCCCTGCGCGCAACAAGTCGTGCATGTTCAGGGCACCTACCGGGCGGTCGTTGTCGTCGACCACCACCAAGGCGTTGATCTTGTTGTCTTCCATGATCTTCAGGGCTTGTGCGGCGAGCATGTCGGCCCGGGCGGTCTTGCCGTGAAGGGTCATCACGTGCTCGATTTTGGCCTGCTGGAAGTCGATCGCGCGGTCCAGGGAGCGGCGCAGGTCGCCGTCGGTGAAAATCCCGGCCAGGGTGCCATCGGCTTCCAGGACCACGGTCATGCCCAGGCCCTTGCGGGTCATTTCCAGCAAAGCGTCCTTGAGCGGCGTGCCGCGCGCCACCTGCGGCAAGTCGGCACCGATGTGCATGACGTCTTCGACCTTCAGCAGCAGGCGGCGACCCAGCGCGCCACCCGGGTGGGAAAAGGCGAAGTCTTCGGCGGTAAAGCCCCGGGCTTCCAGCAGGGCCACTGCCAGGGCGTCGCCCATCACCAGCGCGGCGGTGGTCGATGAGGTGGGTGCCAGGTTCAGCGGGCAGGCTTCATGCTCGACATGCACATTGAGATTGACATCGGCGGCCTTGGCCAGCGCTGAGTCAGGATTGCCGGTCAGGCTGATCAACTGGATCCCCATGCGCTTGATCAGCGGCAGCAGGGTGATGATTTCGTGGGTCGAGCCGGAATTGGACAGGGCCAGGATGATGTCATCGCGGGTAATCATGCCCATGTCGCCGTGGCTGGCTTCGGCGGGGTGCACGAAAAAGGCCGTGGTGCCGGTGCTGGCCAGGGTCGCGGCAATCTTGTTGCCGATGTGCCCGGACTTGCCCATGCCGACTACCACCACTCGGCCTTTGCTGGACAGAATCAACTCGCAAGCGCGTACGAAGTCTGCGTCGATATGGGCCAGCAAGCCTTTGACGGCTTCCAGCTCGAGGCGGATCGTACGTTGTGCCGATTTGATCGGGTCGCTGGGCTGGCTCATGTCTGAAGTCGAATAGCCTGGGAAAAGGTGGCGATTATAACGGTAATGATCAATTCCCTCACGTTAGTTCGTCACGCTTTGTGCGGGCTGCGTCACGGGAACCCTGCGATTAACCGGCTTTAACCTTAATTGAAGCTGAATGCGGCGGTCTTCGGCCTTGGGCGCCGTGGCTGGGCAGTGATATAGTTCGTCGCCTGTCCGGCCTGCCAAGGATGATATGTGCTCTCGTCGGAGGGTGCGGCGTCCGAGTGAGAGGCTTGCATCGCAAGGAGTTTAGATGAGTGCCGATAACGCCTACGCGGTCGAGCTTAAGGGAGTGTCCTTCAAGCGCGGCGCGCGCAGCATTTTCAACAATGTCGATATTCGCATACCACGCGGTAAGGTCACCGGCATCATGGGGCCTTCCGGTTGCGGGAAAACCACGCTGCTACGCCTGATGGGCGCGCAGTTGCGTCCTTCCAGTGGCGAAGTGTGGGTCAACGGCCAGAATTTGCCCAAGCTGTCGCGCAGCGATCTGTTCGATGCGCGCAAGCATATGGGCGTGCTGTTCCAGAGCGGAGCGTTGTTCACCGACCTCGATGTATTCGAGAACGTCGCGTTTCCGCTGCGCGTGCATACCCAGCTGCCCGAAGAAATGATCCGCGACATCGTCCTGATGAAACTGCAGGCGGTGGGTTTGCGCGGGGCTACCGAGTTGATGCCTGACGAACTGTCCGGCGGCATGAAGCGTCGTGTCGCGCTGGCCCGGGCGATTGCCCTGGACCCGGGCATCCTCATGTACGACGAGCCCTTCGTCGGCCAGGACCCCATCGCCATGGGGGTGCTGGTACGCCTGATCCGCCTGCTCAACGATGCTCTGGGGATCACCAGCATCGTGGTTTCCCATGACCTGGCCGAAACCGCGAGCATCGCTGATTACCTGTATGTGGTCGGTGATGGCCAGGTATTGGGGCAGGGCACGCCCGCCGAACTGATGGATTCCGATAATCCGCGGATCCGCCAATTCATGAAAGGTGATCCGGACGGGCCGGTACCCTTCCATTTTCCCGCGACGGATTACCGCGCAGATCTTCTGGGGAAGCGCTGATGCGCAAGACTTCACTGATAGAGAGAGTGCGTCGATTCGGCCAGGCCGCCATCGACAGCGTCGCGGTGCTTGGCCGTTCGTCATTGTTCCTGTTTCACGCCTTGCTCGGGCGCGGCAGCGTCGGCGGCGGGTTCAGTCTGCTGATCAAGCAGCTGCACTCGGTTGGCGTGATGTCCCTGGTGATCATTGTGGTCTCGGGGATCTTCATCGGCATGGTGCTGGCGCTGCAAGGCTTCAACATCCTCTCCAGCTACGGTTCGGAGCAGGCGGTTGGGCAGATGGTGGCGCTGACCCTGTTGCGCGAGCTGGGGCCGGTGGTGACTGCGCTGCTGTTTGCCGGGCGCGCCGGTTCGGCGCTGACCGCGGAAATCGGCAACATGAAGTCCACCGAGCAGTTGTCCAGCCTGGAAATGATTGGCGTCGACCCGCTCAAGTACATCATTGCCCCAAGACTATGGGCCGGCTTCATTTCCCTGCCGCTGCTGGCGATGATTTTCAGCGTGGTTGGTATCTGGGGTGGTTCCTGGGTGGCTGTCGACTGGCTGGGCGTGTATGAAGGCTCTTACTGGTCGAACATGCAAAACAGCGTGACGTTCAATGGCGACGTGCTCAATGGTGTCATTAAAAGCATGGTCTTTGCCTTTGTCGTGACCTGGATCGCCGTATTCCAAGGCTATGACTGTGAGCCCACTTCAGAGGGGATCAGTCGTGCCACCACCAAGACCGTGGTGTATGCCTCATTGGCCATTCTCGGCCTGGACTTTATTCTGACCGCCTTGATGTTTGGAGATTTCTGATGCAAAACCGCACCCTGGAAATCGGTGTCGGCCTTTTCTTGCTGGCTGGCATCCTGGCTTTACTGTTGCTTGCCCTGCGGGTCAGTGGACTGTCCCCGGTGTCGAGCACCGACAGCTATAAACTTTATGCGTATTTCGACAATATCGCCGGTTTGACTGTCAGATCGAAAGTGACCATGGCCGGTGTGACCATCGGCAAGGTCACGGCAATCGATCTGGATCGCGACAGTTTCACCGGACGTGTGACGCTGCAGCTGGAAAAACGGGTAGATAACCTGCCGTCCGACTCCACTGCATCTATCCTCACCGCTGGCCTGTTGGGCGAGAAATACATCGGTATCAGCGTGGGCGGCGAAGAATCCTTGCTCAAGGATGGCGGGACCATCCATGACACGCAGTCCTCGCTGGTGCTCGAAGACCTGATCGGTAAATTCCTGCTCAATACTGTTAGTAAAGAAGCTAAATGAGGAGTTTTTCCATGATCTCTACCTTGCGACGTGGCCTGTTGGTACTGCTCGCGGCCTTGCCGCTGGTGGCTAACGCCGTGGCTGCGCCCTCTGCGCATGATCTGGTGCAGGATACGACCAGCCGGTTGCTCGCCGATCTGGCGGCCAACAAGGAAAAGTACAAGCAGGACCCGAAAGACTTCTACGCCGCGTTGAACAGCATTGTCGGGCCCGTGGTGGATGCCGAAGGCATCTCCAAGAGCATCATGACCGTCAAGTATTCGCGCAAAGCCACGCCGGCGCAGATGAAGACCTTCGAAGAGAACTTCAAGACTGGCCTGTTCCAGTTCTATGGCAATGCGCTGCTTGAGTACAACAACCAGGGCATCACCGTGGACCCGGCCAAGGACGAGTCGGGCAACCGCACCAGCGTCGGCATGACCGTCAAGGGCAGCAACGGCGCGATCTATCCAGTGTCCTACACCCTGGAAAAGATCAATGGCGAGTGGAAACTGCGCAACGTGATCATCAATGGCATCAACATTGGCAAGCTGTTCCGTGACCAGTTCGCCGACGCCATGCAACGCAACGGCAACGACCTGGACAAGACCATCAATGGTTGGGCCGGTGAAGTGGCCAAGGCCAAGGAAAACACCGAGAAGCAAAGCCAATGAGTGACTCGGCCGTGCGTTTGGGGGAGGCTGGTGAGCTGCTGCTCAGCGGAGTCCTCGATTACCGCTCCGGGCCAGTCCTGCGCAAGCAGGGCCAGGCCTTGATCAAATCGAGCACGGCACCTGCCGTGGTGCTCGATTGCGCCGGTGTGGAGAAATCCAGCAGCGTTGGCTTGTCCTTGCTGCTGGCGTTCATTCGTGATGCGGCAGCGGCGGGCAAGGCGGTGAGCATCCGTGCCCTGCCTGACGATATGCGTGAAATTGCTCAGGTCTCGGGTTTGACCGAGCTTTTGGCGCACCCTTAACTACCATCTATAAAGAAGCCCCCCGTCAGAGTCCTGCTATGCGGGGTTCGCAGGCGCGGGGCTTTTTTGTATGATGTCCGACCCGCGCGCACAGGGCGCCGATTGAGGTTTAGCATGCAGGCCGTAGAAGTGAAGAGCTTCCTTGAGGGAAAGCTTCCCGGAACTCAGGTAGAAGTTGAAGGCGAAGGCTGCAACTTTCAGCTGAACGTGATTAGCGATGAACTGGTGGCTTTGAGCCCGGTCAAGCGTCAGCAGAGCATCTATGCCCATTTGAACCCATGGATCGCCGATGGCAGCATCCACGCGGTCACTATGAAATTTTTCAGCAGCGCGGCCTGGGCCGAGCGCACCTGAGCCCAAGGGCGTCGAGATTCTTATGGATAAATTGATTATTACCGGCGGCGTTCGTCTTGATGGCGAAATCCGTATCTCCGGGGCAAAGAACTCTGCCCTGCCGATCCTGGCGGCAACGCTGCTGTGCGATGGCCCGGTGACGGTTGCCAACCTGCCGCACTTGCACGACATCACCACCATGATCGAGCTGTTCGGTCGCATGGGCATTGAGCCTGTGATCGACGAAAAACTCAGCGTCGAAATCGACCCACGTACCATCAAGACCCTGATCGCGCCGTACGAACTGGTGAAAACCATGCGTGCCTCGATCCTGGTGCTGGGGCCGATGGTTGCCCGTTTTGGCGAGGCCGAAGTGGCACTGCCTGGCGGTTGCGCCATCGGTTCGCGTCCGGTCGACCTGCACATCCGTGGCCTTGAAGCCATGGGCGCGACCATCGACGTGGAAGGCGGCTACATCAAGGCCAAGGCGCCAGAAGGCGGCTTGCGCGGGGCTAACTTCTTCTTCGATACCGTCAGTGTGACCGGTACCGAGAACATCATGATGGCCGCAGCCCTGGCCAACGGCCGCAGCGTGCTGCAGAACGCCGCTCGTGAGCCGGAAGTCGTCGACCTGGCGAACTTCCTCAACGCCATGGGCGCCAACGTCCAGGGCGCTGGCACCGACACCATCACCATCGAAGGCGTGAAGCGCCTGGGCACTGCCACCTACCGCGTGATGCCGGACCGTATCGAAACCGGTACCTACCTGGTCGCGGCAGCCGTGACCGGCGGCCGGGTGAAGGTCAAGGACACCGATCCGACCATCCTCGAAGCGGTGCTGGAAAAACTTCGCGAAGCCGGTGCTGAAATCACCACGGGCGAAGACTGGATCGAGCTGAACATGCACGGCAAGCGACCGAAAGCGGTCAACGTGCGTACTGCTCCGTACCCGGCGTTTCCGACCGACATGCAGGCGCAGTTCATCTCCCTCAACGCTATTGCCGAAGGCACGGGCGCTGTGATCGAGACGATCTTCGAAAACCGTTTCATGCACGTCTACGAGCTGCACCGCATGGGCGCTCATATCCAGGTCGAAGGCAACACTGCCATCGTTACCGGCATCGACAAGCTCAAGGGCGCGCCAGTCATGGCCACCGACCTGCGTGCTTCGGCCAGCCTGGTGATTTCGGCGCTGGTAGCCGAAGGCGATACGCTGATCGATCGCATCTACCACATAGACCGTGGTTACGAGTGCATCGAAGAGAAGCTGCAGATGCTCGGCGCGAAGATCCGCCGCGTACCGGGCTAGTCGTTGCGTCAAGGGCACAGGGAGGTGCCCACAGATTTGTTGAAGTCGAGCCTGTTACGGGCTCGATCTGTGTCCGGCGCCGTTTGCGACCGGGCATCGTTGCCTGATAAGGACTGACGTTTCCCATGTTGACCATCGCACTGTCCAAGGGCCGCATCCTCGACGACACCCTGCCGCTTCTGGCTGAAGCGGGCATCGTGCCAACCGAGAATCCGGACAAGAGCCGCAAGCTGATCATCCCCACGACCCAGGCCGATGTGCGCTTGCTCATCGTGCGCGCCACCGATGTGCCGACCTACGTCGAGCATGGTGCCGCTGACCTGGGCGTCGCCGGTAAAGATGTGTTGATGGAATACGGCGGCCAGGGCCTCTACGAGCCGCTGGACCTGCAGATCGCCCAATGCAAGCTGATGACCGCCGGCAAAGTCGGTGCCATCGAGCCCAAGGGCCGCCTGCGGATCGCCACCAAGTTCGTCAACGTTGCCAAGCGCTACTACGCCGAGCAAGGCCGCCAGGTCGACATCATCAAGCTGTATGGCTCGATGGAACTGGCACCGCTGATCGGCCTGGCGGACAAGATCATCGACGTGGTCGATACCGGCAACACGCTGCGGGCCAACGGTCTGGAGCCACAGGAGTTCATTGCGGCGATCAGCTCCCGGCTGATCGTCAACAAGGCTTCGATGAAAATGCAACACGCCAGGATCCAGGCGTTGATCGACACCCTGCGCCAGGCAGTGGAGTCGCGACACCGCGGCTGATTCACTTGCGCGACGTTAAGTCGCGCCCGTCTATCCGCCTCATAGCCAGAATTCTCAGGTGCCCAAGCGGAACGACTGCTAGTTTAGGGCGCCTGAGTTTTTGCCATTCCTATGAGGCTCTCGCTATGACCGCACCGACTGCAATTCGCCGACTCAACGCTGCTGACCCGGATTTCGCGCATCATCTGGATCATCTGCTGAGCTGGGAAAGTGTGTCTGACGACTCGGTCAATCAGCGGGTGCTGGACATCATCAAGGCCGTGCGTGAGCGCGGCGATGCGGCGCTGGTGGACTTTACCCGCCAGTTCGACGGCCTGGACGTGAAGTCCATGGCCGACCTGATCCTGCCGCGCGAGCGTCTGGAGCTGGCGCTCACCCGCATCTCCGTGCCTCAGCGCGAAGCGCTGGAAGTCGCCGCCGCCCGTGTGCGCAGCTACCACGAAAAGCAGAAGCAGGACTCCTGGAGCTACACCGAGGCCGATGGCACGGTGCTGGGCCAGAAAGTCACGCCGCTGGATCGCGCGGGCCTGTACGTGCCAGGCGGCAAGGCTTCCTACCCGTCTTCGGTGCTGATGAACGCGATTCCAGCCAAGGTCGCGGGTGTGCCCGAGGTGGTCATGGTGGTGCCGACGCCACGGGGCGAAATCAATGAGCTGGTGCTGGCCGCGGCCTGCATCGCCGGCGTCGACCGCGTGTTCACCATCGGTGGCGCTCAAGCCGTTGCCGCATTGGCTTACGGCACCGAAAGCGTGCCGCGGGTCGACAAGGTGGTCGGCCCGGGCAACATCTACGTTGCCACTGCCAAGCGCCACGTGTTTGGCCAGGTCGGTATCGACATGATTGCCGGGCCTTCGGAGATCCTCGTGGTGTGCGACGGCCAGACCGATCCGGACTGGATTGCCATGGACCTGTTTTCCCAGGCCGAGCACGACGAAGACGCCCAGGCCATCCTGGTCAGTCCCGACGCCGAATTCCTCGACCGGGTGGCGGCGAGCATCAGCAAGCTGCTGCCGACCATGGAGCGGGCCGAGATCATCCAGACGTCGATCAACGGTCGTGGCGCACTGATCCAGGTGCGTGACATGCAACAAGCCATCGACGTAGCCAACCGCATCGCCCCGGAGCACCTGGAGTTGTCGGTGGCCGACCCGCAAGCCTGGCTGTCGCAGATCCGTCACGCTGGCGCGATCTTCATGGGGCGCCACACCTCTGAGGCCCTGGGCGATTATTGCGCCGGCCCCAACCACGTGCTGCCGACCTCCGGCACCGCGCGATTTTCCTCGCCGCTGGGGGTCTACGACTTCCAGAAGCGCTCGTCGATCATCTTCTGCTCCGAAGCGGGCGCCTCCGAGCTGGGCAAGACCGCCTCGGTGCTGGCTCGCGGCGAGTCGTTGACTGCCCACGCCCGCAGCGCCGAATACCGCATCGTTGCCGATCAGGAAGGGAAGTGAACATGAGTAAATTCTGGAGTGCGTTCGTCAAGGACCTGGTGCCCTACGTCCCGGGCGAGCAGCCGAAGCTGACCAAGCTGGTCAAGCTCAACACCAACGAAAACCCCTACGGTCCATCGCCCAAGGCGCTGGCCGCCATGCAGGTCGAGCTGAACGACAACCTGCGCCTGTACCCGGACCCCAACAGCGACCTGCTCAAGCAAGCCGTGGCCAGCTACTACGGCGTGCAGGGTAACCAGGTGTTCCTCGGTAACGGTTCCGACGAAGTCCTGGCCCACATCTTTCACGGCCTGCTGCAGCACGACAAGCCGCTGCTGTTCCCGGATATCAGCTACAGCTTCTATCCGGTGTACTGCGGGCTGTACGGCATCACCTTTGACGCGGTGCCTCTGGACGAGCAGTTCCAGATCGACCCGGCGCACTACGCGCGGCCGAACGGCGGGATCATCTTCCCCAACCCGAACGCGCCGACCGGCTGCCTGTTGGCCCTGGACGCCGTCGAGCAGATCCTCAAGGCCAGCCCGGATTCCGTGGTGGTGGTGGATGAGGCCTACATCGACTTTGGCGGTGAGACGGCGATCAGCCTGGTGGACCGTTATCCGAACCTGCTGGTAACCCAGACCCTGTCCAAGTCGCGCTCACTGGCCGGCTTGCGGGTTGGCCTGGCCGTCGGTCATCCGGACCTGATCGAGGCGTTGGAGCGGATCAAGAACAGCTTCAACTCCTACCCGCTGGATCGCCTGGCGATTGTCGGGGCGGCGGCGGCGTTCGAGGATCGCGAGTATTTCACCAAGACCTGCCAGTTGGTCATCGACAGTCGTGAGCAAGTGGTCGCGCAGTTGCAGGAAAAAGGCTTTGAGGTCCTGCCGTCGGCAGCCAACTTCATCTTCGCCCGTCACCCGCAACACGATGCGGCTGCGCTGGCGGCGAAGTTGCGTGAGCAAGGGGTGATTGTCCGGCACTTCAAGCAGGAGCGGATTGCCCAGTTCCTGCGTATCTCCATCGGCACGCCGGAGCAGAACCAGGCGTTGATCGACGGCTTGGGCGACCTCTAAAGCACCGTTGCCCCCTGTAGGAGCAAGCCGCCAACGGGCGCTCGCTCCTACAAGGGTTTATATCAGGCGTTACTCTTGTTCCTTGACCATGGGTGCAGGAGGTGGGCGCAGGCCGATTTCTGCGGTCAGCTTGAGTTCCTTGCCATTGCGGATCACCTGGATGCTGACCTTGTCGGTAGGCTTGATGCGCGCCACCTGGTTCATCGAGCGCCGACCGTCGCCAGCCGGCTCACCGTCGATGCTCAGGATCACATCCCCCAGTTGCAGGCCGGCTTTCTGCGCCGGGCCGTCACGGAAAATCCCCGCCACTACAATGCCCGGACGCCCGGACAGGCCAAACGACTCTGCCAGTTCCTGGCTCAAGGGTTGCACTTCAATGCCCAGCCAGCCACGAATCACCTGGCCGTGCTCGATGATCGACTTCATCACTTCCATGGCCAGCTTGATCGGAATCGCGAAGCCGATGCCCTGGGAGCCGCCGGACTTGGAGAAGATCGCCGTGTTGATGCCAGTCAGGTTGCCGTTGGCGTCCACCAGCGCGCCACCGGAGTTGCCGGGGTTGATTGCCGCATCGGTCTGGATGAAGTCTTCGTAGTTGTTCAGGCCCAACTGGTTGCGTCCGGTGGCACTGATGATGCCCATGGTCACGGTCTGGCCGACACCGAACGGGTTGCCGATGGCCAGTGCCACATCACCCACACGAATGCTTTCCGAGCGGCCGACGGTAATCGACGGCAGGTTCTTCAAGTCGATCTTGAGTACCGCCAGGTCGGTTTCCGGGTCACTGCCAATAACCCGGGCCAGGGTTTCGCGACCGTCCTTGAGCGCGACCACGATCTGGTCGGCACCGGAGGTGACGTGGTTGTTGGTCAGCAAATAGCCTTGCGAACTCATGATCACGCCCGAGCCGAGGCTCGATTCCATGCGCTTCTGCTTGGGCGCGTTATCGCCGAAGAAACGTCGGAACTGCGGGTCTTCGAACAGCGGGTGGCTGGTCTTGTTGACCACTTTGGTGGTGTAGAGGTTGACCACCGCGGGTGCGGCGATGACTACCGCGTCCGCGTAGGACACCGGGCCCTGCTGCGTCAGAGTGGTTTGCGGGGCCTGCTGCAGGTTCACATCCAGGTTCGGAAGCCCGACCCACTGTGGGTAACGCTGGATAATCAGCAACGCAATCAGCACGCCGGCCAATAGCGGCCAGCCAAAAAAACGCAGACCCTTGAGCATTGAACAAATCCTGGGAGGTTACGAGGGGCCAGCGACGGCCCATAATGTCGCGCATTATACGAGGCCGCGCGTGCCTCTGAACGGGATATTTAGGAGTCTTTTATGGCCGTTGCCCTGAGCACCCTGGTAGCAGAAGCGGATCGTTACCTTGGCAGTTCGCGGATTGCCGATTATTGCCCCAATGGCCTGCAGGTCGAGGGGCGGCCGCAAGTCATGCGTATCGTCAGCGGCGTCACGGCCAGCCAGGCCTTGCTCGATGCCGCCGTCGAAGCCAGCGCCGACCTGATCCTGGTCCACCATGGCTACTTCTGGAAGGGCGAAAGCCCGTGCATCACCGGCATGAAGCAGCGCCGGCTCAAGACCCTGCTCAAACACGACATCAGCCTGCTGGCCTATCACCTGCCGCTGGACCTGCATCCGGAAGTGGGCAACAACGTGCAACTGGCCCGGCAACTGGAGATTACTGTGGAAGGCCCGCTGGACCCAGACAATGCCAAGGTGGTCGGGCTGGTCGGCTCCCTTGCCGAACCGATGACCGCCCGCGACTTTGCCCGCCACGTGCAGCAGGTCATGGGCCGCGAGCCGCTGTTGATCGAAGGCGAGCAGATGATCCGGCGAGTCGGCTGGTGCACCGGCGGCGGGCAGGGCTATATCGACCAGGCAGTGCAGGCCGGCGTCGACCTGTACCTGAGCGGTGAAGCGTCGGAGCAGACTTTCCACAGCGCCCGGGAAAACGGCATCAGCTTCATCGCCGCCGGTCACCACGCCACCGAACGCTACGGCGTCCAGGCGCTGGGAGAATACCTGGCGCGTCGGTTTGCCCTGGAGCACATCTTCATCGACTGCCCGAATCCCATCTGACGAATCGCTCCTACAGGGGCGCGGATCACCCGAACGCGACGGTATATTGATATACCCTTTCGATCTAGTTGGCGTCCTGATTAGAAGGGGTCGCTGTGCTAGGATTCCCCGCTCGAACACGGCCCGGTGGCCGTTCATAAGAAAGTTTTCGTGAGTAGCCATGGTCGACAAACTGACGCATCTGAAACAGCTGGAGGCGGAAAGCATCCACATCATCCGCGAGGTAGCCGCCGAGTTCGATAACCCGGTGATGCTGTACTCCATCGGTAAAGACTCCGCCGTGATGCTGCACCTGGCACGCAAGGCGTTCTTCCCGGGCAAGCTGCCGTTTCCGGTGATGCACGTCGACACCCAGTGGAAATTCCAGGAGATGTACAGCTTCCGCGACAAAATGGTCGCCGAGCTGGGCCTGGACCTGATCACCCACGTCAACCCGGACGGTGTTGCGCAGGGCATCAACCCATTCACCCACGGCAGTGCCAAACACACCGACATCATGAAGACCGAAGGCCTGAAACAGGCTTTGGACAAGCATGGTTTCGACGCCGCCTTCGGTGGTGCGCGCCGCGATGAAGAGAAATCCCGCGCCAAGGAGCGCGTGTACTCGTTCCGCGACAGCAAGCACCGCTGGGACCCGAAAAACCAGCGCCCCGAGCTGTGGAACGTGTACAACGGCAAGGTCAACAAGGGCGAGTCGATCCGCGTCTTCCCACTGTCGAACTGGACCGAGCTGGATATCTGGCAGTACATCTACCTGGAAGGCATCCCGATCGTGCCGCTGTACTTCGCCGCCGAACGCGAGGTCATCGAGAAAAATGGCACGCTGATCATGATCGACGACGAGCGCATCCTCGAACACCTGAGCGATGAAGACAAAGCCCGCATCGTCAAAAAGAAAGTGCGTTTCCGTACCCTTGGTTGCTACCCGTTGACGGGCGCGGTGGAGTCCGAGGCCGAAAGCCTTACGGACATCATTCAGGAAATGCTCCTGACGCGAACTTCCGAGCGCCAGGGCCGTGTCATCGACCACGATGGCGCAGGCTCGATGGAAGACAAAAAACGTCAAGGTTATTTCTAAGGGGCTGTCATGTCGCATCAATCTGATTTGATCAGCGAGGACATCCTCGCCTACCTGGGCCAGCACGAACGTAAAGAACTGCTGCGTTTCCTGACCTGCGGTAACGTCGATGACGGCAAGAGCACCCTGATCGGGCGCCTGCTGCACGACTCCAAGATGATCTACGAAGACCATCTGGAAGCCATTACCCGCGACTCGAAGAAAGTCGGCACCACCGGTGACGATATCGACCTGGCATTGCTGGTCGACGGCCTGCAGGCTGAGCGCGAGCAAGGCATCACCATCGATGTCGCGTACCGCTACTTCTCCACCGCCAAACGCAAATTCATCATTGCCGATACCCCGGGCCATGAGCAGTACACCCGCAACATGGCCACCGGCGCGTCGACCTGTGACCTGGCGATCATCCTGGTGGACGCCCGCTACGGCGTGCAGACCCAGACCCGTCGCCACAGCTTCATCGCATCCCTGCTGGGCATCAAGCACATCGTCGTGGCCATCAACAAGATGGACCTCAAGGACTTCGACCAGGGCGTGTTCGAGTCGATCAAGGCCGACTACCTGCAGTTCGCCGAAGGCTTGAAGCTCAAGCCCACCAGCATGCACTTTGTGCCGATGTCAGCCCTCAAGGGCGACAACGTGGTGAACAAGTCCGAGCGTTCGCCGTGGTACACCGGCCAGTCGCTGATGGAAATCCTCGAGACCGTTGAAGTGGCGGGCGACCGCAACTTCACCGACCTGCGTTTCCCGGTGCAGTACGTCAACCGTCCCAACCTGAACTTCCGCGGTTTCGCCGGCACCCTGGCCAGCGGTATCGTCAAGAAAGGCGACGAAATCGTGGTCCTGCCTTCGGGCAAGAGCAGCCGCGTCAAATCCATCGTCACCTTCGAAGGTGAGCTGGAGCACGCCGGTCCTGGCCAGGCGGTCACCCTGACCATGGAAGACGAGATCGACATCTCCCGTGGCGACCTGCTGGTACATGCCGACAACGTGCCGCCGGTGACCGACAGCTTCGAAGCCATGCTGGTGTGGATGGCTGAAGAGCCGATGCTGCCGGGCAAGAAGTACGACATCAAGCGCGCCACCAGCTACGTGCCGGGCTCCATTGCCAGCATCGTCAACAAGGTCGACGTCAACACCCTGGAAGAAGGCCCGGCCAGTGCGTTGCAACTGAACGAAATCGGCAAGGTCAGGATCGCGCTCGATGCGCCGATCGCCCTCGACGGTTACGAAAGCAACCGCACCACCGGCGCGTTCATCATCATCGACCGCTTGACCAACGGCACCGTGGGCGCCGGCATGATCGTCGCCCAACCGGTGGCGCACGGCAGTGCTACCCACCACGGCAAACTGGCGCACGTGGCCACAGAGGAACGTGCCCAGCGCTTCGGCCAGCAGCCGGCCACCGTGCTGTTCAGCGGCCTGTCGGGCGCAGGCAAGAGCACCCTGGCCTATGCGGTCGAGCGCAAGCTGTTCGACATGGGCCGTGCGGTGTTCGTGCTCGATGGCCAGAACCTGCGTCACGACCTCAACAAAGGCCTGCCGCAGGATCGCGCCGGGCGCACCGAGAACTGGCGTCGTGCGGCGCATGTTGCCCGGCAGTTCAACGAAGCCGGCCTGCTGACCCTGGCGGCCTTCGTGGCGCCGAGTTCCGAAGGTCGTGAGCAGGCCAAGGACCTGATCGGCAAGGACCGTCTGCTGACGGTCTACGTCCAGGCTTCGCCGGCGGTCTGTGCCGAACGTGATCCACAAGGCCTGTATGCGGCGGCCGGGGATAACATCCCGGGCGAGTCCTTCCCGTACGACGTGCCGTTGGACGCCGACCTGGTGGTCGACACCCAGGCGCTGTCGCTGGAAGACAGCGTCAAGCAGGTGCTGGATCTGCTGCGTGAGCGTGGTGCGATCTAAGGCAGGAGCAGCGGCAAGTTTCTAGCTTCAAGCTGCAAGGAAAAGCCCCCAGACAAGTGATTGTCTGGGGGCTTTTTTGTGTCTGTTCCGACGCTTTCGCGGGCAAGCCCGCTCTCACAGTTTTGAGGGTGTTCGCAAAATTTGTGAACGACACGGTCCCTGTGGGAGCGGGCTTGCCCGCGAAGAGGCCGGTACAGGCACCTCAAGACTTCGCTGGATACTCGCGATGCATCCGCGCCAGCAGCGCATCCTTGTCTTCCCACAACTGGTTGATCCAGCCCTGGAACTGCAGGCGGTAGGCGCCATCCTGCTCGTAGTTCTTGCCAATGAACTGCGCCGGGATCGGCAGCTCCTGGAAATGCACTACCACCTCCCTAACGTTGCCACACAGCAGGTCCCAGAAACCCGGGCGCCCGGCGGGGTAGTGAATGGTCACATTGACCACTGATTCAAGCTGTTCGCCCATGGCGTCCAGCACAAAGGCAATCCCGCCGGCCTTGGGCTTGAGCAGGTAGCGGAACGGTGATTGCTGCTGTTTGTGCTTGGCCTCGGTGAAGCGCGTGCCCTCGGCAAAGTTGAACATGCCCACCGGATTGTTGCGAAATTTCGCACAGGTCTTGCGGGTGGTTTCCAGGTCCTTGCCTTTCTTCTCCGGGTGTTTTTCCAGGTAGGCCTTGGAGTAGCGTTTCATGAACGGAAAGCCCAGGGCCCACCAGGCCAGACCAATTACCGGGACCCAGATCAACTCCTGCTTGAGGAAAAATTTCAGCGGGCGGATTTTCCGGTTCAACAGGTACTGCAGCACCATGATGTCGACCCAGCTCTGGTGGTTGCTGGTGATCAGGTACGAGTGCTGGTAGTCCAGGCCTTCAAGGCCGCTGAGGTGCCAGCGGGTGCGGCAGACCAGCCGCATCCAGGCTTTGTTGTTGCTGATCCAGGCCTCATGGGTGTGGTTCATCAGCCAGGCGGTGAAGCGCTGGGTGAGGGCGAACGGCAGGACCTTGAAGATCGCCACACAGAACAGGAACGAACACAACAGCAGGGTGTTGAGTGCCAGTAGCAGCGCAGCGATCACGCCACGCACGGCGCCAGGGAGAAAATCCAGCATTTAGAGATCCATAGGTCGGTTGGCGGCCTGAATCGCGGTCAGGGCGATGGTGTAGACGATGTCGTCGACCTGCGCGCCGCGCGGCAAGTCGTTCACTGGTTTGCGCAGGCCTTGCAGCATCGGTCCGAGGCTGACGCAATCGGCACTGCGCTGCACGGCCTTGTGGGTGGTGTTGCCACTGTTGAGGTCGGGGAAAATGAACACCGTGGCGCGCCCGGCTACCTGGCTGTTGGGGGCCAGTTGTCGCGCGACGTCTGCGTTGGCAGCGGCGTCGTACTGCAGCGGCCCGTCGATCAGCAGCGAATTTTGCGCTTCGTGGGCCAATAGCGTGGCCTCGCGTACTTTCTCCACTTCTTCGCCGCTGGCCGAGTCGCCACTGGAGTAGCTGAGCATCGCCACCCGTGGCGTGATGCCGAAGGCGGCGGCGGAGTCGGCGCTTTGCAGGGCGATTTCCGCCAGCTCGCTGGCGCTGGGGTGCGGGTTCATGATGCAGTCGCCGTAGACCAGCACTTCCTCTGGAAACAGCATGAAGAACACCGAGGACACCAAGGTGCAGCCCGGTGCCGTTTTAATCAGTTGCAGGGCAGGGCGGATGGTATTGGCGGTGGAGTGAATGACTCCGGACACCAGCCCGTCGACCTCGTCCAGCGCCAGCATCATGGTGCCGATCACCACGGTGTCTTCCAGTTGCTGCTCGGCCATCGGCGCGTTGAGGCTCTTGGTCTTGCGCAGGGCAACCATTGGTTCGACATACCGGTCGCGGATCAGGTCCGGGTCGAGAATCTCCAGGCCAGGCGGCAGCTCGATGCCCTGGGCGCGCGCCACAGCCTCGACGTCCGCCGGTTTGGCCAGCAACACGCATCGGGCAATGCCGCGAGCCTGACAGATGGCTGCCGCCTGCACGGTCAAGGGCTCGCTGCCCTCGGGCAGGACGATGCGCTTGTTGGCTGCCTGGGCGCGCTGGATCAACTGATAGCGGAACACCGCGGGCGACAGGCGCATTTCTCGCGGCGTACCACAGCGCTGGTGCAGCCAGTTGGCGTCGAGGTGACTGGCGACGAAGTCAGTGATGATTTCCGCGCGCTCGCGGTCATCGATCGGGATTTCCTTGTTCAGGCCGTTCAACTGGTTGGCGGTGTCGTAGGAGCCGCTGCTCACCGACAGCACCGGCAAGCCGGCCTGCAATGCACCGCGGCACAGGTCCATGATGCGCGGGTCGGGCAGGGTGTCACTGGTCAGCAGCAGGCCGGCCAGCGGCACGCCGTTCATCGCCGCCAGGCTGACTGCCAGGATGATGTCGTCGCGATCTCCCGGGGTCACCACCAGCACGCCGGGCTTGAGCAGCTCCACGGTGTTGCGCATGGTCCGCGCACAAATGATGATCTTGGTCATGCGCCGGGTTTCGAAGTCGCCGGCATTGAGCACTTGCGCACCCATCAGGTCGGCCACATCGCGGGTACGCGGGGCGTTGAGCTCCGGCTGGAACGGGATACAGCCGAGCAGCCGGAAGTCACCGCTGCGCAGCAACGGCGAGTGTTCTTTCAGGCGCGCGGCGAAGGCCTCCATGCTTTCCTCGGTCTTGACCTTGTTGAGGATCACGCCGAGGACTTTCGGGTCTTTCGGGCCGCCGAACAGTTGCGCCTGCAACTCGACGCGCCCGGACAGTTCGGTGAGCACTTCGTTTTCCGGCGCCGAGACCAGGATCACCTCGGCATCCAGGCTTTTGGCCAGGTGCAGGTTGACCCGGGCGGCATAGCTGGCGCTACGGGTCGGCACCATGCCTTCGACGATCAGCACGTCCTTGCCGATGGCGGCTTGCTGGTACAGGGTGATGATTTCTTCCAGCAGTTCGTCCAGTTGGCCGTCGCCGAGCATCCGTTCGACATGGGCCAGGCCCAACGGTTGAGGCGGCTTCAGGCCATGGGTACGGGCCACCAGTTCGGTGGAGCGTTCCGGCCCGGTGTCGCCGGGGTGCGGCTGGGCAATCGGTTTGAAGAAGCCGACTTTCAACCCAGCACGTTCCAGGGTACGCACCAGCCCGAGGCTGATGGAAGTCAGGCCCACACCAAAATCGGTGGGTGCGATAAAAAAAGTTTGCATGCGGATTCTCTAGAGGTGCATGGCAAGGTGAAGGCCTATGACTGGCCTCCTACCGAAATTTCAGACGCCAAGGTTATCGCTAACCGGGCCTTGAGCGCACCAACCGCAATCAAAGGCCTGGCCTATTTTTTCCTGGCGCTGCAACGGGTCCAGGACCCAGGCCCGGGATTGCCAGGGAGGCTGGTGGCGCAGGTGCTGGGTATGACCACAGGACAGCTCGGCCACCCAGTGCCCATCCTCGTCCAGATGGAAACCGGTAATGATCGAAGCTTTCGAAGCGGGCCGTTGGTCAGGGTTCCGTTCGCTTTCGGGCGTTTGCTTCGCTAAACTTGTCCATTCTTTATTCTTCTGCAAAAGGTCTCGCCCCATGCTGATCGCCGCCAATAAGGCTGTCTCCATCGACTATACCCTGACCAACGACGCTGGTGAGGTCATCGACAGCTCCGCCGGCGGCGCGCCGCTGGTCTACCTGCAAGGCGCAGGTAACATCATTCCAGGCCTGGAAAAAGCCCTGGAAGGTAAAGCTGTCGGCGACGAACTGACCGTAGCTGTTGAACCTGAAGACGCTTACGGCGAATACGCCGCCGAGCTGGTCAGCACCCTGAGCCGCAGCATGTTCGAAGGCGTCGACGAACTGGAAGTGGGCATGCAGTTCCACGCTTCCGCGCCAGACGGCCAAATGCAGATCGTCACCATCCGTGACCTGGACGGCGACGACGTGACCGTTGACGGCAACCACCCGTTGGCCGGCCAGCGCCTGAACTTCCAAGTGAAGATCATCGACATCCGTGACGCCAGCGAAGAAGAAGTCGCCCATGGTCACGTCCATGGCGAAGGTGGTCATCACCACTGATTTCTGCGCTAAGCTCAGGTATCTGGAGAGGCGCCTTTGGGCGCCTTTTTAGTCGGCGCCGGTTAAAGGGCGCCGGGCGAGAGTGCGGTTGAAGGGCGTTTCGAGAAAAACACGGGATATCTGGAGTTCATCATGAGTGCTTTTCACGACCTTACTTTAAAAGCGTTGGACGGCCAGGCGTTACCGCTGGCGCCCTTCAAAGGGCATGTCGTATTGGTGGTCAACGTGGCCTCCAAGTGTGGTTTGACCCCACAATATGCCGCCCTGGAAAGCCTCTACCAGCAGTACAAAGGCCAAGGCTTCAGCGTGCTGGGCTTGCCTTGCAACCAGTTCGCCGGCCAGGAGCCGGGCACTGAAGACGAGATCAAGGATTTCTGCAGCCTCAACTACGGCGTGAGCTTTCCGTTGTCCAGCAAGCTGGAAGTCAACGGCCATGAGCGCCATCAGTTGTACCGTCTGCTGGCGGGCGAGGGTGCGGAGTTTCCTGGCGACATCACCTGGAATTTCGAAAAGTTCCTGCTGGGCAAGGACGGCCGGGTGCTGGCGCGTTTTTCGCCGCGTACGGCACCGGATGATCCTGCGGTCGTCCAGGCGATTGAAAAAGCGCTGAGCTGATATCTCCCCCCTGTAGGAGCGAGTGCCCGCTTGCGGCTTGCTCGCGATGGTCGTCAACGATAACGCTGCAAGCCTGATACGGCGCGGCGTTCTCCAGTCCATCGCGAGCGAGCCGCAAGCGGGCACTCGCTCCTACAATATTTCCTATCTTTTGGTCCTTAATCACTGCAATCAATAGTGCTATTCAAGCGCGCGCTCACTCCATATTATCCCCGTCATAAACCTTGGATCCCTGTGGAGTGCCGCATGCCTGTACAAGCCCTGTTTAAGCCGTTTTCCCTGGGTACCCTGCAATTGCCGACCCGTGTGGTCATGGCACCCATGACCCGTTCGTTTTCCCCGGGCGGCGTGCCGAACTCGAAAGTCATCGAGTACTACCGTCGTCGCGCGGCGGCTGGCGTGGGCCTGGTCATCACCGAGGGCACCACGGTCGGCCACAAGGCGGCCAACGGTTACCCGAACGTTCCGCAGTTCTATGGTGAAGCGGCCTTGGCCGGCTGGAAAAAGGTCGTGGACGCGGTGCATGCCGAAGGTGGCAAGATCGTTCCGCAACTCTGGCACGTCGGTAGCGTGCGGCGCATCGGCACCGAGCCGGACGCCAGTGTTCCGGGCTATGGTCCGTCGGAAAAGCTCAAGGACGGCCAGGTCGTGGTGCACGGCATGACCGAACAGGATATCCAGGAAGTAATCGCTGCCTTCGCCCAGGCCGCCAAGGATGCCCAGAGCATCGGCATGGACGGCGTGGAAATCCACGGCGCCCACGGCTACCTGCTGGACCAGTTCTTCTGGGAGACCAGTAACCAGCGTACCGATCAGTACGGCGGTAGTCTGGCCAACCGCTCGCGCTTTGCCATCGAATTGATCCAGGCGGTGCGGACAGCGGTCGGCGAAGGATTCCCGATCATTTTCCGTTTCTCCCAGTGGAAGCAGCAGGACTACACCGCGCGCCTGGTGCAGACGCCCGAGGCGCTGGGTGAGTTCCTCAAGCCGTTGTCCGACGCTGGTGTGGACATTTTCCATTGCTCGACACGGCGTTTCTGGGAGCCGGAGTTTGACGGTTCCGACCTCAACCTGGCCGGCTGGACTCGCGTGCTGACCGGCAAGCCGACCATCACCGTGGGCAGCGTGGGCCTGGACGGCGAATTCCTGCAGTTCATGGTCAACACTGACAAGGTGGCGCAGCCGGCCAGCCTGGAAAACCTGCTGGAGCGCCTGAACAACGATGAGTTCGATCTGGTGGCGGTAGGGCGGGCGCTGCTGGTTGACCCGGACTGGGCGCAGAAAGTCCGCGATGGCCGTGAAGGCGAGATTCTGCCGTTCAGTCGCGAAGCGTTGATGACGCTGGTTTAAGCGCCACCGCAACCTTCTCTGGCGCGGGGACCTGACAGGCCCCGCGCAATTGGTCTTCGAACTGCTCGATGATCGCCGCCCAACCCTGGCGGCTCGCGTGCTGTCGCGCATTCAGGCGCACGCAGCGCAGGGTTTCATCCTCCTCCAGCAACCACGCTGCCGCATCGCAGAACGCCTCTTCATCGCCCGGCATCGCCAACACGCCGTTATAGCCATGGCGAATATGCTGCGCCGCCGCGGCCTGATCATAAGCCACCACGCCCAGCCCGGAGGCCAGCGCCTCCAGCACCACATTACCGAAGGTTTCGGTCAAGCTCGGAAACACAAACACATCCCCGCACGCATAGTGCGCCGCCAAGGCCTCACCGCGCTGTGAGCCACAGAAGATCGCCTGCGGCAGCTCCTTTTCCAGTGCCACGCGTTGCGGCCCGTCGCCGACCACGATCAATTTCAGATTGCGCTGTGGATAAGTACTGCACAGCTTTTCGAAACAACGTTTGAGCAGGCCAAGGTTTTTTTCGGGGGCGAGCCGACCGACGTGCATGACCGCGATGTCTCCCTCAGCCAGGCCCCATTGCTCACGCAAGGCGTTCAGCCGTTTGGTCGGATGAAACAACTGGCTGTCGACGCCCCGGGACAACAGCGCCAGGCGCTCGAAATGCCGGCGTTCCAGTTCCAGTCGCTGGCTGACGCTCGGCACCAGTGTCAGCGTCGAACGGTTATGAAACCAGCGCAAGTAATGCGTCAGCATCCGGGTCAGCAAACCGAGACCGTACTGACTGGTGTATTGCTGGAAATTGGTGTGAAAACCGCTCACCACCGAGATCCCCAGGCGCCGCGCTGCCCGCAGGGCTGACAGGCCCAGCGGGCCTTCGGTGGCGATGTACAGCACGTCCGGGCGCTGGCGTTTCCAGCGCCTGAGCAGTTTGTGCATCGACGACTGACCCCACTGCAACCCCGGATAACCGGGCAGCGGCCAGCCACGGCAGAGCAGCAGGGCGTCGTCGCTGGCCAGGGCCTGATCGCCGTCCTGGCGCGGGCGCACCAGTTCGACCTGGTGCCCACGGGCGCGCAGGCCATCACACAAGCGGCCCAGGGTATTGGCCACGCCGTTGATTTCCGGAGGGAAGGTTTCGGTGATCAGGGTGATATGCAGAGTTGTCGTCATGACCCCAGTGTCAGTTGGGGTCATGTCGTCATTGTGTCAGGGTGATGATGAATTGATGACCGGCTCAGCCCTGGCTGGTTACCAGGTTTTCCGCACCGCGCTCACGCACCCAGAACAGGGTCGCCCCCGCCACTGCGGCCGGCATCATCAGAATGTTCACCACCGGAATCAGCAGCACTAGATAGACGATCCCGCCAAAGCTCATGCTCTGCCAGCGTTTTTCCCGCAGCCAGGCGAGCATCTCGTTCCAGCCCAGCTTGTGGTTGTCTGCCGGGTAGTCGATGTACTGGATCGCCATCATCCACACCCCGAAGATCAACCACAGCGGTGCGGCGATCAGGTTGACCACCGGAATGAACGACAAGATGAACAGCGCCAACGCCCGGGGCAGGAAGTACCCCAGTTTGCGCATTTCCCGGGCCAGGGTGCGTGGGACCATGGCCATCAGTTCGCCCCAGCTGAAGGCCGGGAAGTCATCGGTGCCGCGGACCACCACTTCGACTTTCTCGGCAAGAAAGCCGTTGAAGGGCGCAGCGATCACGTTGGCCAGCAGGGTGAAGGTGAAAAACACCATCAGCGCCACCAACACCACGAACATTGGCCAGAGAACATAACTGAGGAAGCTCAGCCAGTCGGGCAGCGACGGCATCAGGGTGTCGACCCACAGGCTGAACTGGTGGCCGGCCAGGTAGATCAAGCCGACGAACAGCACCAGGTTGATGGCCAGCGGCAGCAGCACGAACAAGCGCAGGCCGGGACTCAGGACCAGCTTGAGGCCTTCGCGCAGGTATTGCGGGCCGGACAGAACGGGGGCGGGCATAAGGTGCTCCGAGCAAGGGGAAAACGCGCCGACCTTACCGGCTTTGCCCCACAGGCGAAAGCGTGGCAAGCGGATCGACATTAACTGTAACAAAGGCGCCGTTAAATCGGCCGCTTGGAGATAGAGACCGCCTATGAGCTGGATTGTTAAACGGTATTTCCTTAATCTTCGCCTCCTCGATACGCTGCACCCATTATTTTTCAGGACTGTCGCGCGATGCACTTCCCCAAGTGCTGTCACGGTCCTTTTTTATTCCAGCCGGCAATCCGGCACCCGCGCCAGGTAATACCGGCCGGTCGATAGGAGTGAGTCATGTCTGATGTACGTCATTCGCGAGTGATTATTCTCGGTTCCGGCCCTGCCGGTTACAGCGCCGCGGTCTATGCCGCCCGTGCGAACCTCAAGCCGCTGCTGATCACTGGCATGCAGGCTGGCGGTCAACTGACCACCACCACCGAAGTCGACAACTGGCCTGGCGACGTCCATGGCCTGACCGGCCCGGCGCTGATGGAGCGGATGAAAGAGCACGCCGAGCGCTTCGAGACCGAAATCGTGTTCGACCACATCAATGCCGTCGACTTCGCAGCCAAGCCTTACACCCTGACTGGCGACAGCGGCACTTACACCTGTGACGCGCTGATCATCGCCACCGGCGCCAGCGCACGTTACCTGGGCCTGCCGTCGGAAGAAGCGTTCATGGGCAAGGGCGTTTCGGCCTGCGCTACCTGCGATGGTTTCTTCTATCGCAACAAGCCGGTCGCTGTGGTTGGTGGCGGTAACACCGCCGTGGAAGAAGCCCTGTACCTGGCCAACATCGCCAGCACCGTGACCCTGGTGCACCGCCGCGAGACCTTCCGCGCCGAGAAGATCCTGATCGACAAGCTGAACGCCCGTGTGGCCGAAGGCAAGATCATCCTCAAGCTCAACTCCAACCTGGACGAAGTGCTGGGTGACAACATGGGCGTGACCGGTGCGCGCCTGAAGAACAACGACGGCAGCTTCGACGAGTTGAAAGTCGACGGCGTGTTCATCGCCATCGGCCACACCCCGAACACCTCGCTGTTCGAAGGCCAGTTGACCCTCAAGGACGGCTACATGGTTGTGCAGGGCGGCCGTGACGGCAACGCCACTGCCACCAGCATCGAAGGTATCTTTGCCGCCGGCGACGTGGCTGACCACGTCTACCGCCAGGCCATCACCTCCGCCGGTGCCGGCTGCATGGCCGCACTGGACGCAGAGCGTTACCTGGACAACCTGAAGAACGCTTGATTCTTTGGGCATGAAAAAACCGGCTTCGGCCTAGTGCCGATCAGTTAAGCGACGCTGTCAATTGTAGGAGCGAGCTTGCTCGCGAAAAACGTCAACGATAACGCGTGTATTCAGTATAAACGCGGCGCCGTTGAGTTCTTCGCGAGCAAGCTCGCTCCTACAAAAGGGCTTAACTGATCGGCATTAGGCTTCGGCCGGTTTTTTTGTAGCGCTGAAAAAGCTCCAGCGGTGCAGTCAGCGCCGTGCCAGCGGTTGTGCCGAGAGCTTGACCCCCGCCAACCCATGGATCATCAGCGCACGGATATTGCCGTGGTCACTGCCCTCTGGGGTGGCCAGCACAGCACGGTAGTGCTCACCGAATGCCAGCAGGGTTTCTTCATCGCTCAAGCCTTCCAGCACAGCCAGGCCCAGGGTCTTGCACGAACCTTCGTTCTGTCCGGCAGCGTTTTCCACGCCACCGTTATTGAAGGCTTGTGGCTGGTAGTCGTAGTTCGCGCCGATGAAGGCCAGGGTCTGGGCAAATGCATGTTCACCGGTCTTGAGGCTGGCGCGCAGGGTGTTCAGGTCAGTCATGGGTCTTTCCTTTGGCGAACGCGGCTTGCTGCTCGGCGCTGGCTTCTTGCTGGTATTGGGCTTTCCACTCGGCGTACGGCATGCCGTAGACCACTTCGCGGGCGTCATCGAGGCTGACGTCGATCTGGCGATCGTCGGCCGCAGCCTTGTACCACTTGGACAGGCAGTTGCGGCAGAAACCCGAGAGGTTCATCAGGTCGATGTTCTGCACGTCCTTGCGGCTGTCCAGGTGGGCAACCAGCCGGCGAAAGGCGGCGGCTTCGAGTTCCAGGCGTTGTTGTTCGGTCATGGCGGTCTCTGCGAGACAGCTTCAAGCGGCAAGCTTCAAGCTGCAAGTTGGATGGCGGTGGCGGCAAGTTTAGCGCTTGCAGCTTGCCGCTTGAAGCTAGCGGCTTGCTGCGAGGGTAATCGACACCGACTCGGCGAAACGCAGGGCGTGGGGTTTGTCGACTTCGACCTCGGCGTACAGCACGCTTTGGTTGGCCATCACCAGGTCCAGCAATTCCTGGGTCATGCGTTCGAGCAGGGCAAAACGATTGCCTTCCACGTGCGCGATGATCGCCTTGGTAATGGTGCGATAGTTGAGCGCGTGGTCGATGTCGTTATCGCGCACCGCTTCCTGTGCCGCATAGAGGATCGTCAGGTTGATCAGCACGTCCTGCTTGTTGAGGATCTCGTCTTCATTGATGCCGATGAAGGTCCGCAGGCACAGGTCCTTGACCCGGATGCGGGCCATTCCTGGTTGAAGTTGTGGCATTGCTACTTGCTCCGTCCAATCAATTGCAGGAACTCCTGGCGAGTGTTGCTCGAGTCGCGAAAGGCGCCGAGCATCACCGAGGTGTTCATGGTCGAATTCTGTTTTTCCACGCCGCGCATCATCATGCACATGTGCCGGGCCTCGATCACCACCGCAACGCCGGCGGCCCCCGTCACGCGCTGCACGGCGTCGGCAATCTGCCGGGTGAGGTTCTCCTGGATCTGCAGGCGTCGGGCAAACATGTCGACGATCCTGGCGATCTTCGACAGGCCCAGTACCTTACCGGTAGGAATATAAGCCACATGGGCCTTGCCGATGAAGGGCAGCAAGTGATGTTCGCAGAGTGAGTACAACTCGATGTTGTCGACGATCACCATTTCATCGTTGTCAGAGGCAAACAAGGCACCGTTGACGATCTCATCGACGCTTTGCGCGTAACCATGACACAGATACTGCATGGCCTTGGCCGCGCGGGCCGGGGTATCGAGCAGGCCTTCGCGGTCTGGGTCTTCGCCAAGACCGATGAGGATCTCGCGGTAATTCTGGGGCAGGGAAAATGGCATGGAACATCCTCGCGGGGGCGGCCTATTTGACGTGCCGTCCGCCGTTGACGGTCAGGGTCGTGCCGGTGACATAGGGGTTGTCCAGCAAATAGCGCAGGCTCTGGTAGACCACTTCGCTGCCGGGTTCGATGCCCAGCGCCGACTTGGCCAAGGCCTTGGCGCGGTACGCCGCGTCGTCGTCGGGGTTGAACAGTAGCAGGGCGGGAGCGATGCCGTTGACCTTGATGTGCGGCGCGTACTTGGCGGCGAACGACAGGGTCAGGCTATCGAGCCCGGCTTTGCTGGCGCAATAGGCGATGTGCTGGCTGCTGCCCTTGCGCGTGACGTCGTCGCTGATGTGCACGATATCGGCGGGGGTCGAGCGCCGCAGCATCTCGGCACACTGCAGGTTGATCAGGTAAGGCGCAAGCATGTGCACATTGACCATCTGGGTGAAGGCAGCGACTTCGTTATCGGCAGTCTCCGCAGTCCATGCCGAGGCGTTGTGCACGATGGCCCGTAGTTGTTGGGTGTGAGTCTTGAGCTCGGCGATGAAGGCGAGGATTCCGGCTTGCGTGGAAAAGTCGCCAAACAGCGCGGTTGCCCCCAGGTCGCGCAGGGTCTGCACGCCCGGGCGTTCGCTGCGGTAGCTGATGATCACCGGCTGCCCGGCCTCCAGCAACCGCAGCGCGCAATGCAGGCCGACGCGCTGGCTGGCGCCGGTGATGAGGATCGGGGCGGGGGAGGAGGTCATGAATGGCTCGCATCGCGGGTATGGCAAAACTATACCAGCGACTGCACGAGCCATGCCCCTTTTAGCGGTTTTGCGCAGCCGCCTCGGCCGGCAACGACGGTGCGGGCGTGCTGCTCAGCCAACTGGCCAGCAGGCGAGTCGACAGCGGGATGAAGAAATAGACCATCAAGGGGGTCAGGGCCAGGGTGCTGATGAACACCCGGGGCAGCATGTCGAGGTCGCTGAGCAATGGGCCCAGGACAAAGTTGAACAGCAGCGAGACCGGAAAGAATGCCAGCCAGATGGCGACGGCCTGTTTCCAGCGCGGTGGACGCTGGCCGGCGGCGCCGAACCAGCCATCGATGCCGCTGACTCGATGTTCCGAAGGATGGGCAAACAGTTCGCTGCCACGCCCTAGCCAGGCCGTGCGCGAGGCGGAGTGCTCCCAGGCGTGCAGGGTCGGTTCGTCGGCGAAACGGAAAATGATCTGGAATTCGTCATCACCAGGCGGCGGAGCGAGTACGCCGGAGCCCAGGTAGCCGGGAAAGTCAGTGGCCAGTTGTTCGCCTTCGCGCAACCAGGCGATCAGTTCCTGATAGCGTCCGCTGGCAACGCGGCGCGCCACCATCAAGGTGACAGGTGAGGTAGACATTATGTATCTCCATAAAACGGGGGCGCGATTCCGGGTAGGAGGCACGCCAAACTCAGCCCGGGGTGGAGGGCTGGGTTACAACAAGCAAGGATTATTCCTGATTTTGCGAAATACGCCAGTGACCTTCGTCGATCAGGCAATACTTGAACATCGTCCATGCTTGCGCGATAAAATGGATCCAACTTGAAATGGATGTCTACGCACCGATGCCCGTCATCACTGAGTCTTCCGAGCCGTTGCAGGCTGTTGATGCCACCAGCCAAGCGCAAATGTTCCCCATTCGTGAAGTGGCACGCCTGACCGGCGTGAACCCAGTGACGTTGCGTGCCTGGGAGCGACGCTACGGTTTGATCCAGCCAGTGCGCACCGAAAGCGGGCATCGACTGTATTCCCTGACCGATATCGAGCAGATTCGCAGCATTCTGAGCTGGATCGCTCGGGGGGTGGCGGTCAGCAAGATCGGCCGGCTTCTGGCCAGGAGCCAGGCCGCGCAGGCGCTGTCGAGCATTGTTCCGGACCCGTTGGTCCAGGCTGACTATGTCCAGTGGCAGGTCCAGATTCGCACGGCATTGAGCAATTATGATGATCTGGAACTGGCGCGGATCTACGGCCAAGTGTTCTCCACTTATTCATTGGATGTGGTGTTCCAGGACATTTTTATGCCGCTGTGGACTCAGGCGCTGCAACAAAAAGAGACCTTCGGGCAAACCAGTGAATGGGTGATGCTCGACGCCTTCCTGCGGTCACGGGTGTTGCAACGACTGATTATGTTGCGCGGCTCACAGCCGGTTCGGGCTGCGGTGGCGGCAATCGAAGGCCATTGCCATGAACTGGAGCTGCTGCTGGCGGCATTGTTCCTGAGCGGTGGCGCGGTGGGCGTCCGGGTACTGGCGCTGGGCAAGCCTTTCGAGGAGCTGTCCCTGGTCTGTGAGAAAATCCGGCCCGAGGTGCTGGTGCTGGTTTCCAATCGGGCGCCGGCCGCTGACTTTGCCCGGCGTCTGAATCGGCTGGCGATGAGCCTGCAGTGTCGTCTGTTGTTGTGCGGCGATGCGTCGGAGCTGGCGCAGGACAGCCTGGCCGGTTCGTCTATCGGTTGCCTGGGCAATGAAGGTGGCCTGATGCGCCAGCGCCTGCAGCATTTTCTTGGCGGAACGCTGGATACCTGAAATTCAGACGTGCATGGCGGGGTGGGTCAGGCGATGTTGCTGAAGGATGTACTGGCGTAGGCGCTCGGTTTCGACCGAGTTGCCTTGGTTGAGTTGGTAGGCGTAATAACCCTGCTCGGTCTGCCGCTCGAAAGTGCCGCGCAAGGCAATGCGCTCATAACCAGAAGGGCTGAACCACAGTGCGAAACTCTTCGGCGGTTTGGTCCGGTTGCGCACCTCGAGCAAGATGCCCTTGAACGACACTTCGTGGACCCACAGTGTACCCGCCTGGCCTTTGGCGTTTTCCAGGGCAACCGGCTCTTCCAGGGGCAGGCGCCAAGGTCGCACCTTCGGCCCGCTTTCATAAATGCTCGGTACGCCCAGGCGCAGATGCAGGGCATGGAACTCATCTTCCACCAGGTGCAGCGGGAAGGTCATCTGCTGGTTTTCGAACTGTGCCTGGATAGTCACCTGTTCGTTGGCCGCCAGGCGTGTCAGCAGGTCACGGATTTGCGAACCCCCATTAACCAGCAGGCTCGACGTCGCATCACGCACGTTGAGCTGCGGGTTATGTTGCATGGTCTGGATAAAATCCAGCTCATCCTGGGTGAGGAGGGCATCGTGCTGCATGGCTAGCTCGAAAGATATAGTTACAAAGTCACTGGTGATTGTAGTTAGTGACCGCTAATTCGCTTACAGGTTCTGACCGTTGGTCGTTTTCATTGCCTGCAACTCAGCCTGAGCGGCTGCCAACTGCGCCTCCAGTTGCGCAACGCGCTGCAACGCCTTGACCTGGGTGGTGACATCTTTTTGTACACCGACAAAATAGGTCTGCTTGTCACTCTCATTGTAGACCGTTGAAAGTGACAGCTCATTCCAGAATGGAGTGCCATCCTTACGATAGTTTCGCAGGATCTCTCGACAGGATCCGCCACTTTGAATGGCTTCGCGAATCGGTGCCAAGCCGGCCTGGTCTCGATCGCCAGACTGGAGAAAACGACAGTCCTGATAGAGGATTTCGTCAGCGCTGTAGCCGGTGAGCTTTTCGAAGGCCGGGTTCACGTAAATCAGGATGTTATCTTCGCCTTCCTTTTCTGCGATCACGATGCCGTCGTTTGAAGCGTTGATCACCAGTTGCAGCAATTGCGCATTGATCATCGTGCGAGTCCTTTCTGTGTTGTGTAATGCGTTGCATTCTAAGACAGGCTGCTCGGCTGTCCACTTGCCCTCGGTGTCGATGAGAGTCAATCGCGGTTTTTTGTCGTCTGCTGTTAAGATCTCGGTCTTTGACTCAGGTGCAGGATCAGTTTGATGAAAGTCGCCATCATTTCCGGCTCGGTGTACGGCACGGCAGAAGAAGTTGCCCGGCACGCGTCGAAACTTCTCGACGCGGCAGGTTTTCAGACCTTGTATAACCCGCGTGCCACCCTCGACGAACTTCAGGCATTTGCCCCCGAAGCCTTTCTGGCGGTGACCTCCACCACTGGCATGGGCGAGTTGCCGGATAACCTGCAACCGCTGTATTCGATGATTCGTGATCAACTGCCAGGCGCCTGGCGTGGCTTGCCCGGGGCGGTGATCGGCTTGGGCGATGCCAGCTACGGCGATACTTTTTGTGGCGGCGGTGAACAACTGCGTGAATTGTTCGGCGAACTGGGTGTGCGCGAAGTGCTGCCAATGCTGCGCCTGGACGCCAGTGAAAGCGTGACCCCGGAAAGTGATGCCGAGCCTTGGCTGGAGCAGTTGATCACGGCTCTGCGCGGCTGACCGGAAACTCGCGCAACAACGCGAGCCAAGCCTGGGCGGCTTTCGACAGATAGGCGCCCTGACGCCAGATAAACGCGATATCCCAGCGCAGTTCACGGGGCGCCTGCAATCCCAGGCGCACCACGCCCGGGCGGACCAGCCCGCGGGCGACCACCCGTGGCAATAGCACCACGCCTTGTCCCGCGGCCACCAGGGCCACGAGAAAATCCGCCTGCCCGCTACGCCCGCCCTCCTTGGGGGTAAAGCCCACTTGCTGGCACGCCTGCAGCAAGCGTTCATTGAGCACAAAACTGCGCTGGTACAGCAGGAACGGAGTGTCGGCCAGTTCTTCCAGGCGCAGGCTGGTCTTGCCGGCCAATGGATGGTCCGCCGCCAACAGCGCATCCAGGGGTTCGTCGCAGAACGGTTGCCAGGCGAACTGCGGGTCCTGGGGCAGCAGGCTGCCGCCCAGTTCCAGTTCACCGCTGAGCACTGCCTGCTCAATGTTCAGGCTGCCGCCTTCCAGCAACTGCACGCTGATGTTCGGATAACGCCGCCGGTACTCGGCGAACAAACCAGCGAATAGCGCATCGCTGCCCAGCAGCGGCAGGCCCAGGCGCAGTTCGCCACGGCGCAGGTCGCTCAGGTCGTCGAGTTCGCTGAGCAGTTCATTGCGCAAGCGCAGCATACCCTCGGCGCGTTGCAGGACCACCGTGCCGGCCGCCGTCAACCGCACCTGTGAACCCAGTCGCTCCAGCAGCAGCGTGCCCAGGCTGTGCTCCAGCTGTGCCACTTGTTTGCTGACCGCCGATTGGCTGATGTGCAAGGTCTTGGCGGCCTGGGTGAAGCCGCCCTGATGAACGACTTCAATGAAGCTGCGCAGTTGTTTGAATTCCATGATTTGATTCCATTTTGGAATAGTCTTGAGTCTAACAATTCGCTTCGGTGATGACAGCCCGCTCTTTAAAATGGCTTCCTGTGAGGAGCCAACCGATGAACGTAACACGCGTTAAAAAACTCGCCCGCCTGCTCGCTGAACTGCTGGTGTTGTCGGCTATTTATCTGCTCGGATGCCAGTTGGCCATATGGTTGGCCTGGCCGATCCCGGGCGGGGTGATGGGCCTGGCATTGTTGCTGCTGGTATTTGCCCTGGGGTGGGTCAAGCCGGCGGCGTTGCAAATGGGGGCCGGGCTGTTGATGGCCGAGATGCTGCTGTTCTTCATTCCAGCCTTGATGAGTTTGCTCGACTATGGCGGCCTATTGCGCGATGAAGGTTGGCGGATCCTCGTGGTGATTGCGCTCAGTACCCTGCTGGTCATGCTGGTGACGGCATTCACGGTCGAATGGGTCTGCCGCTGGAGGCTGGCTCATGAGAAGTGAGTGGATGCCGCTGTTCTGGTTGGTCTTTACCCTGGCCGCCTATGTATTGAGTCGCTGGCTGTATCGACGCAGCGGACGTTACCTGGTGTCGCCGCTGATCCTGGTGCCCGTGCTGTTGCTGCTGGTGGCGGTGCCGCTGCACACGGCCTATAGCGAGTATGCGCAAAATACCCATTGGTTGATGGCGTTGCTGGGGCCGGTCACCGTGGCGTTCGCGGTGCCGATCTGGCAGCAGCGTCAGTTGCTGGCGCGGCATTGGTCGGCGTTGCTGGTGGGGATGCTGGCCGGGAGCGCCGCGTCGATGGGTAGCTCGTTTGGCCTGGCTCGGCTCCTGGCGCTGGACAGTTCGGTGACCCTGTCGCTGCTGCCTCGTTCGATCACCACGCCATTCGCCATGCCGCTGGCCCACGACCTGGGGGGCGTACCGGAGCTGACGGCGGTGTTCGTCATGTTCACCGGAGTATTTGGCGCCATGCTCGGCGGGATCCTGCTCAAGTGGTTGCCACTGCGCAGCGCCTTGGCCCGCGGCGCGTTGTTCGGGGTCGGGGCCCATGGCGCCGGGGTCAGTCGCGCCCATGAGGTGGGCGGCGAAGAAGGTTCGGTGGCGGGGTTGGTGATGGTCCTGACGGGCTTGATGAACCTGTTCGCGGCGCCATTGCTGACGCACATACTGTGACTCACTGCACAGTGGATTTTGCTTGAAAGCCAACTGACTCGTTGGGTCAGTAAGCTGGCTGCCAATGCAACTACCCGAATCCCGGCAGCTGACTAGACTGCTTTGACACCCCCAAAAGAATAAAAACCAGAGGTCCTTGCCGTGAGCGTAGCCCCCGTCCAGTCAAGCCAGAGCGTGAAAGACCAGGTCAGTGCCACCGAATGGCAGGCCCGAGTGGACCTGGCCGCCTGTTATCGCCTGGTAGCCGCACATGGCTGGGATGATTTGATCTTCACGCATATCTCGGCCAAGGTCCCCGGCACCGAAGATTTCCTGATCAATCCGTTTGGCATGATGTTTCACGAAATCACCGCCTCGAGCCTGGTCAAGGTTGACCAGGCCGGCAACAAGCTGATGGACAGTCCCTACGAGATCAACCCCGCCGGCTACACCATTCACAGCGCCGTGCACGAAGTGCGTCACGATGTGGTCTGTGTCCTGCATACCCACACCGCAGCTGGCGTGGCCGTTTCGGCGCAAAAACAAGGCGTGCTGCCGATCAGCCAGCAATCCTTGTTTGTCCTTTCCAGCCTGGGTTATCACGCCTACGAAGGGGTGGCGCTCAATCACGAGGAAAAGGCGCGGTTGCAGGCCGACCTCGGTGACAAGAATTTCCTGATGCTGCACAACCATGGGTTGTTGACCTGTGGCGGCACCATCGCCGATACGTTTCTGATGATGTTTACCTTCCAGCGGGCCTGCGATATCCAGGTGCTGGCGCAGAACGGTGGCGCCGAGCTGATCAGCATCGAGCCGCAGATCCTCGCGGGGGCCAAGGCGATGATTGCCGGCGTGACCAAAAGTGCACAAGGAATGGGAGGCGCGCTGGCCTGGCCGGCGCTGCTGCGTAAACTCGATAAACAAGACCCGGGTTATAAACTCTAATGCCACTCGCCGAGATTCCACTGTGCGTCTGGCGCAAACGCGGCCAGAGCTTTGTATTCCGGGGTCAGACCATTCGTTACTGGGTGGCCGGACAGGGTGAGCCCTTACTGCTTATCCACGGTTTTCCTACCGCCAGTTGGGATTGGCACTACCTGTGGCAGCCCCTGGCCCAGCGTTATCGGGTGATTGCCTGCGACATGCTGGGCTTCGGCGATTCGGCCAAACCCGTGGGCCATGAATACTGCCTGCTGGAGCAGGCCGACTTGCAGCAGGCGTTGCTGGCACACCTGGGCATCGATCAGCCGGTGCACCTGCTGGCCCATGACTATGGCGACAGCGTCGCCCAGGAGTTGCTCGCCAGGCACCTTGAGGCGCGCAGCAACATCGCCAGTTGTGTGTTCCTCAATGGCGGCCTGTTTCCCGAGACGCACCGTCCGGTACTGATGCAGAAGCTGTTGCTCAGCCCCTTGGGCTGGATGATCGGTCGTGCCTTTACCCGCGATGCCCTGGTCAAGAGCTTCCGGCAGATCTTCGGCCCGCAGACTCGGCCCAGCGAAAGCGAGCTGGACGATTTCTGGAGCCTGATCGACAACAACCGCGGGACGCGGATCATGCACAAGCTGATCCAGTACGTGCCCCAGCGCCGCGTACAGCGCGATCGCTGGCTCAAAGCCATGCAATCGGGCGAAGTACCGTTGCGGGTGATCGACGGCGAAGTCGACCCGGTTTCCGGTGCCCACATGGTCGAGCGTTATCGGCAATTGATCGCAGATGCCGATACCGTGCTCTTGCCCGGGATTGGTCATTACCCACAGATCGAAGCCCCGGTGCAGGTGCTCAAGCACTACTTGGCGTTTCGTGACCAGCAGGACTCCCCGGCGTTGAAAATTGCCTGTTCCTGAGGTGACTTCCAGCTAACCAGGCCTTGCGGATCGATGAGCGCCTGCCGTGCAATCATCCCCGTGCCTTATCGCGCACCATTCAGCCCCAGCCCAGTTGATTGTGAGCCCAGGCCTCGTGCCTGACACTCGGCCTCACTGTCCTTGGCCTGCTGGAGTTGGGTAATGAATGAGTCTGTGCGCTTCGAAGATAAAGTCGTGATCGTCACTGGTGCGGGCGGCGGCCTGGGACGGGCCCATGCACTGTTGTTCGCCAGGCAGGGTGCCCGGGTGGTGGTCAACGACCTGGGTGGTTCCGCGCAGGGTGAAGGCGCCAACGCCTCGGCCGCCGACCGCGTAGTGGCAGAGATTCGTGAGGCCGGCGGCACTGCCGTGGCCAACCATGACTCGGTGACCGATGGCGAAAAAATCGTCCAGCACGCCCTCGATGCCTTTGGCCGGATCGATGTGGTGGTCAATAACGCCGGAATCCTGCGGGACAAGACCTTCCATAAAATGGACGACAGCGACTGGGACCTGGTGTACCGGGTGCATGTCGAAGGTGCCTACAAAGTCACCCGCGCCGCCTGGCCGCACATGCGCGAGCAAAACTACGGGCGGGTGATCTTCACCGCATCGACCTCGGGTATCTACGGCAACTTCGGCCAGTCCAACTACGGCATGGCCAAGCTCGGGCTCTATGGCCTGACCCGGACCCTAGCCATCGAAGGGCGCAAGAACAATATCCTGGTCAACGCCATCGCCCCCACCGGCGGCACGCGCATGACCGAAGGCCTGATCCCGCCGCAAGTGTTCGAGCAACTTAAGCCGGAGTTGGTCAGCCCGCTGGTGGTGTACCTGGCCAGCGAAAACTGCCAGGAAACCTCGGGGCTGTTTGAAGTCGGCGGCGGCTGGATGGGCAAAGTGCGATGGGAGCGCAGCCTGGGGGCGGGGTTTGATCCGCGGGAGGGTTTCTCGCCTGAGGATGTGGCGGCGCATTGGCAGCAGATTTGCGATTTCGAAGGGGCGGCGCACCCCAAAGACAACATTGAAGCGCTGAAGGAGATGATGGGGAATTTGCAGAAGTACTCGTTGTAAGTACGCAGGTACAGAGCGCAAGGCTGGCGGCTTGCGCTCTGTCTTAGCTACGGGAGGGATTGCTCAGGGCGCGTATTTACGCACCAGTGCCGCCAGGTTCGCTGCGGTCTGCACATCCATCACGCCGTCATACTTCTCGGCACGAAAGTGCAACTGAAACGCCCGCACCAGTTGCTGGAAGCCCGACTCGTTAGTGGCTTGCGAAGTTTTGTAGCCATACTTCTTGAACTGGTCCAGCAACGTCGCACGGTTCGGCACTCCTGAATCCTTGTATTGGCGCAGGAAGGCGTCGCGCTGTCGCTCATCGAACCAGGCCCCCACACCTTTCAAGTACAACGCATGCCAGGGGAATGCCGCGCCGGGGTCGCTTTTGCGGCCGATGGAAATGTCGGAGTGGCCCACGACGTTACGCGGAGTGATGTCCGGGTAGCGCTTGAGGATGTCTTTTGCCAGTTGCTCAATGGCGGCTATTTGCTGGGGGTGATACGGCGGGAAGGTGAACTTGCCCTGGTTGTCGGTGGCCTGGTTGACCACTTCGATGCCGATGGCGGTGTCGTTCAGGTTACTGCGATCAGCCCACTGGCTGACCCCGGCATGCCAGGCCCGTTGGTTTTCATCGACCAGGCCGAAGATCTGCTGGTCGCTGAAGCCGGCCTTGATATAAGTAATGTCGCTGATATCCGGAACGAGGTAGTGGGCACTGACATTGGGCCCGGTCAGTGCGCCAATCGAACTGGCAAAGTTGGCGGCGGTGTAATGCAGGACCAAGAAGCGAATGCGGCTGTTATAAGCCTTTGCGCGATAGTTGTTGTTGGTTGGGAACATGATTTAACTACCTTGTTGTGTGAATCGTAATCGTCCATTCACAGCAAGGTAGCAGCGCCTGTAAGCGAGTTTTGTAGTGGCTTTCTTGTTGTTTTGTAGGAAGCCTTCGCTACCTGCCATGTAAAAAAACTCCAATAAAAAAGGCCGCTGCAAACGCAGCGGCCAAAGTAAGACGTTAGATCAAGGAGCTACAAATCAACGTCAGTGAACCCAGGGTGATGAACTGAATGATGGGCATTCGGCGCATCTGAACAGGTCGCCGCTCAAGTGGGCAATTCACACTCGGCTGGCGGGGCTTCGAGGCTTATTACCGTGGAAGCCCGATTAGAATAAGTCCTTCTTGGCAAAGGAAAAATAGCGTTTCAAGACATGCACTGTTACGCCATCGGCAACAGTCGCCCGGATCATCGGTTTGATTGATAACCCCTCATCCAGCCGGCCCATGCCCGGCGCAAAGCCTTGCCCCGTACGGGTATTCATCCTTTGGAGCGACACCACGAATACCTCCTTGGTGCGCTTATCGCTCCCGGCGGGCAGCAGTAGGGTGGGGCCTTCAAGTCACTCACCGGGGAAGACGCATGACAAAAACAACAATGCGCGCCATCTTCAAGCCGCAGACGCTGGCCGTCGCGGTTGCCTTGGGCTGCTGTGCCCAGGCGCAGGCAGTTGAATTCAACATTGGCGAAATCGAGGGGACATTCGATTCGTCGCTGTCGATTGGTGCGAGCTGGGGCATGCGCGATGCCGATGATGCGTTGGTGGGTACGGTCAACGGAGGCTCCGGACAGTCCTCCACCGGTGACGATGGTCGCTTGAACTTCAGCAAGGGCGAGACGTTTTCGAAGATCTTCAAGGGCATCCACGACCTGGAACTGAAGTATGGCGACACCGGGGTATTTGTCCGCGGCAAATACTGGTACGACTTCGAGCTCAAGGACGAAAGCCGGCCGTTCAAGGACATCAGCGACACCAATCGCAAGGAAGGCGCCAAATCCTCCGGTGGGCAGATCCTCGATGCCTTCGTCTACCACAACTATTCCATCGCCGATCTGCCAGGCACCGTGCGCGCCGGTAAACAGGTGGTCAGTTGGGGCGAAAGCACCTTCATTGGCAACTCGATCAACAGCATCAACCCGGTCGACGTCTCGGCATTCCGGCGCCCGGGTGCCGAAATCAAGGAGGGCCTGATCCCGGTCAACATGCTGTTTGCCACCCAGGGCCTGACCGACCAGTTGACCGTCGAAGGTTTTTATCAACTGGAATGGGACCAGACGGTTGTGGATAACTGCGGGACCTTCTTCGGCAACGATGTGGTAGCCGATGGTTGCGTGAACAACTACACGGTGGCCAACCCGGCGATCGCTCCGTTGCAACCGGTTGCCGCGGCATTTGGCCAAGGCTTCGAAGTGACTCGCGAAGGGGTGGTGGTGCCACGGGGTGGCGACCGTGATGCGCGTGATTCCGGGCAATGGGGCACCGCATTGCGCTGGCTCGGCGACGACACCGAGTACGGCCTGTATTTCATGAACTACCACAGCCGCACGCCCACGGTCGGCACTGTCACGGCGGGCCTTTCGACCCTGTCGGCATTGCCGGGCATCGTCGGCACCGCCAATGCCATCGCACCCGGCACTGGTTCGGGATTGGCGCAAAGCGTGATGCTCGGCCGCGGCCAGTACTATCTCGATTATCCGGAAGACATTCGCCTGTACGGCGCCAGCTTCTCCACCACCTTGCCCACCGGCACGGCCTGGACCGGGGAAATCAGCTATCGGCCCAACGCACCGGTCCAGGTCAGTACCAATGACCTGACCCTGGCCTTGCTCAACCCGATTGCCGGCGGCGCTGCGTCGCCGATCAGCACCACCCCGGGGGCCGACAACAAAGGCTATCGGCGCAAGGAAGTGACCCAGGTGCAAAGCACCCTGACCCACTTCTTTGACCAGGTCCTCGGCGCCCAACGCCTGACCCTGGTCGGTGAGGCGGCAGTCGTGCGGGTCGGTGGCCTGGAGTCGCGCAGCACCTTGCGTTATGGCCGGGACTCGGTCTACGGCCAGTACGGGTTTGGCGGCGATACCGGAGGTTTTGTCACCTCCACCTCCTGGGGATACCGCACACGGGCCATCCTCGATTACGCCAACGTCATCGGCGGGATCAACCTCAAGCCCAACCTGTCCTGGTCCCACGACGTTGCCGGTTATGGCCCCAACGGATTGTTCAACGAGGGCGCCAAGGCGATCAGCGTCGGGGTCGATGCCGACTATCGCAACACCTATACCGCGAGCCTGAGCTACACCGACTTTTTCGGGGGCGACTACAACACCCTCGAAGACCGCGACTTCCTGGCCCTGAGCTTCGGCGTGAACTTCTGATCTGGCTGAAAAGGATGACCTTATGCGCAAGATGATTCTGCAATGCGGTGCCCTGGCCCTGAGCCTGCTGGCGGCCAACGTGATGGCGGCAGTGTCGCCGGAAGAAGCCAACAAACTCGGCACCACCCTGACCCCGCTGGGCGCGGAGAAGGCCGGCAATGCCGACGGCTCGATCCCGGCCTGGACCGGCGGCATTCCCAAAAATGCCGGTGCGGTCGACAGCAAGGGTTTCCTGGCCGACCCGTTCGCCAGTGAAAAACCGCTGTTCACCATCACCGCGGCCAACGTCGACAAATACAAGGCCAAGCTCTCCGACGGCCAGGTGGCAATGTTCAAGCGCTACCCCGAGACCTACCGGATTCCCGTCTACCCGACCCACCGTACCGTGGCCGTGCCGCCCGAGATCTACGAGTCGGCCAAGCGCAGCGCGCTGAACGTGAACAGCATCAACGACGGCAATGGCCTGGCCAATTTCACCGGTAATCGCTACTACGCCTTCCCGATTCCGAAGAACGGGGTCGAGGTGCTGTGGAACCACATCACCCGCTACCACGGTGGCAACCTCAAGCGCATCATCACCCAGGTGACACCGCAGACCAACGGTGCCTACACGCCGATTCGCTTTGAAGAAGAAATCGCCGTACCCCAGTTGATGAAGGACCTGGACCCGGAAAAAGCCGCCAACGTGCTGACCTTCTTCAAGCAGTCGGTGACCGCGCCGGCGCGCCTGGCGGGGAACGTGCTGCTGGTCCATGAGACCCTCGACCAGGTCAAGGAACCGCGCCTGGCCTGGATCTACAACGCCGGCCAGCGTCGCGTGCGTCGTGCGCCGCAAGTGGCCTACGACGGACCGGGCACGGCCGCTGATGGCCTGCGTACCTCGGACAACTTCGACATGTTCTCCGGTGCGCCGGATCGTTATGACTGGAAGCTGATCGGCAAGAAAGAAGTCTATATCCCCTACAACAGCTACAAGCTCGATTCGCCGAGCCTGAAATACGACGACGTGATCAAGGCCGGGCACATCAATCAGGACCTGACGCGTTATGAACTGCACCGGGTCTGGGAAGTGGTCGGTACGGTCAAACCCAACGAACGGCATATCTACGCCAAGCGCCACATGTACATCGATGAAGACAGCTGGCAGGTGGCGCTGGTCGACCACTACGACGGTCGCGGCCAACTGTGGCGTGTGGCAGAAGGACATTCCCAGTACTACTACGATCACCAGGCCCAGGCGTACACCCTGGAAGCGCTGTACGACATCATCGCCGGCCGCTACATCGCCCTGGGCATGAAAAACGAAGAGAAGCACAGCTTCGTCTTCGGCTTCGATGCCAAGGCGGCGGACTACACACCAGCGGCATTGCGCGCTGAAGGCGTGCGTTAAGGCCACTGTGGCGAGGACGACCCACGGGTTGATGCCAGTCATTCAAGCGAGCTAGGCACCTGGTGCGAGCTGTCGCCCTGATTGATCGGCATTAACCTCTGGGTCGTTTTTTTATGGCTAGCAATCAGCCTTCTGAATGTTTCTCAACAAGGCCGCGAGAGAGGGCTAGGGTGGGTTCACAAATATAAAAAGGTCCGCTGCAATGACCGCCATGACGCACTGTCTGGACCGCCCGGGATTCCTGCCCCGCCTGTCTTCCCTGCACGTACGCCGCGAGCGTCTGGCGCAGCCGTTGCTGACCTCGCCCGCCCGGGTGAGGTTGCTCTGCGCGCCGGCAGGCAGCGGCAAGAGCGCGTTGTTCGCCGAGTGCCTGTTGCAGGCCCCGGCGACGTGTACGGTGCACTGGCTGGCGTTGAATGGGGTCGCCTCGAGTCCTGAGGAGTTTTCTCGGGCGGTGGCCCAGGCACTCGGGTTGGTGGTCGACAACGAGGCGCAGTTGCTGGCCTGCCTGGCTCGTTGGCAGACACCCACCTGGTTGTTTCTGGATGACTACTGCCGTGTGCCCGCCCCGCAGCTCGATGCCCTGCTCGATCGCCTGTTGACCCATAGCAGCCCGGCCCTGACCTGGTGGCTGGGTGGGCGTAGGCGGCCGCACTGCAACTGGCCACGCTTATTGCTCAACGATGACCTGTACGAGGGCGCCGGCCCCGAGCTGGCGTTCAGTCGTGGCGAAATCCAGCAATTGATCGTCCAGCTTCCCCATTCGTTGTGCGCCAATGCCAGCGAACGGATCTTCCAGCGCAGCGGTGGCTGGTGTGCCAGCGTGCGCGTGGCTTTGCAAGATGGTAACGGCCGCAGTGCCAGCGAGCTCAAGGAGGGGCGCTCGGCGATCATGCTTGATTACCTGCAGCATGAGCTGTTCAGCGGCTTGGCACCGGAGTGGGTCGAAGCCTGGCGAGTGCTGGCCCATCTGCCGCGATTTAACCTGGGGTTGTGCGAGCATTTGTTCGGCGCGGGCGAGGGTGGGCACTTGATGCGAACCCTGCAGGAGTTGGGGTGTTTCATCGAACCCTGGGAAGACTCCGCCGAGTGGCTGCAGGTCTTTGCACCGGTGGCGCAACTGGTGCGCGATGAGGCCTGGGAAGCCGGTCGCTCATGGCATCGGCGGGCCTGCCAGTGGTTCGTCGCTGGGCAAGACTGGCAGGCGGCGTTCGAACAGGCGTTGTTGGCCGACGAATACGAAATGGCTATCAGTCTGTTGCAACACTTTGGCTTCGAACATTTGTTCCAGCAGCACAACGTGGTGTTGTTGTTGCGCCTGTATGAACAGCAAGGCGCGGATTTGCTGCTGTGCAGTGCGCAACTGGTCGGGTTGATCACGGCTGCCTTGCTGTTTGCCGGGCGCTTCGAAGAGGCTGGCCTGTGCATCGAGCACATGGCGCGTTTTGCGCCGCAGCCGTCCGCCGCACAGCAGCGCGAACTGGTGGCGCGTTGGCAGGCGCAACAGGGTTGGCTGCTGCACCTGCAGGGGCGGATGGCGCCGGCCCGCGGGCATTTTCTCGAAGCCCTGGAGGACCTGCCGGTCAGCGCCTGGCCCGCTCGCTTGCTGTGTTTATCCGGCCTGACCCAACAGGCCTTGCTGCGTGGCGAGCTGGATGTCGCGCAGGCGCTCAATCGCGAGGCGCTGTGCCTGGCGCGAGCCCAGGGCGCGTTGCTGTTCGAGGGCCTGCTGGAGCTCGATCACGCGCAGTTGCTCGAGCAGCGCGGTGCGCCCCATCGCGCGGAAAGCCTGTTGAGCGGCATTCACCAGTTGCTGTGCCAGCATGCCAGGTCCGCCACCCCGTTGCTGGGGCGAATTGCCCTGCGGCGCGGTCGGTTGGCGTTGTGCCAGGGGCAGGAGGCTCGGGCCATCGAGTTTTTCGAAAGCGGGCTCGAGGCTTGTTTGCGCAATCACGACAAACGCGTGCTGTATGGGTACCTGGGCCTGGCGCAGGTGGCCGCCAACCAGGGGGATTTCGCCCAGGCTTTTATCCATTTGCGCGACGCTGAACGCATGATGCAGCGCCGGCATATTCCCGACACGGTGTATCGCGGGGTACTGCTGCAAGTCAGCAGTCACTTCTGGTTGCAACAGGGGCGCCCGGAACTGGCTCACGAAGCCCTGACCCGGGTGCTGCGCCATTACCACGGACCGCAGGCCCGACAGGCCCCGCCGGCGAGCCTGGAACTGATTCCGCGCCTGGAATACCTGTTGGTCGTCGCCCAGGTGTATCTGCACCAGGCCTCACAGCCGTTGGCGCAGCTCAATGCCCAACTGCTGCAGGCGCGTCAATGCGGGATGCTGGGGCTGGAAACCGTGCTGCAACTGAGCGTGGCGCAGGTGGCGTGGCTGTCGGGCCAGCCCGTCGAGGCCAGGGCGGCGCTGCAGGCTGCGCAGGTGCTGGTCGAACGCTGCAACCTGCATCAGGTACTGGCAGAGTTGCAACGCAGCCTGCCGTGCTTGTTTGTTGCGCCGCAGACCCAGGCGACAACACCGGAGCCGGCGCCGGCGTGCGTTCGCGACAATCCCCTGAGTCAGCGCGAAATAGAAGTGCTGAGCCTGATCGCCCAAGGCAACTCCAACCTGCAAATCGCCGAGCAGTTGTTCATTTCCCTGCACACGGTCAAGACCCACGCCCGGCGGATCAACGGCAAGTTGGCGGTCGAGCGGCGCACCCAGGCCGTGGCAAAGGCCAAGGCGCTGGGCTTTTTCGCCTGAGCTCAGGCCGGGTGGGTGCCGCCGTCATGCCCCATGCGCCAGCTTACGGCCCGAGTCGCGGCCAGCAGGCGCTGGGCGGCCGGGCCGTTTTCGTCGGCATGGAACAATGAGGTCGGACCGACGATGGTCAGCACTGCGGCGACCTGCCCGACGGCGTTGAACACCGGTGCCGAAAGCGCATCCACCCCCGGCATCAGCAAACCGTGTACATGGTGCAGGCCGCGTCCGCGAATCTGTTCGCACAAACTGGCGTAGGCCAGTTCACTGGCCAGTGGATGGGACTGGGCTGCGCCGACTTCCTGCTCACGCAACTCGGCAGTTTCGCGGTGGGGCAGGTAGGCGCTGAATACCAGTCCTGTGGACGAACTCAACAGCGGCAGGACCGAGCCGAGTTGGGTCACCACCGTGACTGCTCGCACCGCCGGCTCGATATGCACCACGGTCGCGCCCTGGTTGCCCCAGACCGCGAGGAAGCAGGTCTCGTTCAGTTCGTCGCGCAGCTCCGAGAGGGGCAGGGCGGCGACTTTCAGCACGTCCATACTGTTCAGTGCGGCCAGGCCGACACGCAGGGCCTCGCGTCCCAGGCCGTAGTGATTGGTGGCGGCGTTCTGCTCGGCGAAACCGCTGGCAATCAGCGCCTGCAGGTAGCGGTGCACCTTGCTCGCCGGCATCTGCACATGTTCGGCCAGGCGCGACAACGAGGTCGAGGGCGACAGCTCGGCGAGGGCCTTGAGGATGTCGGTGCCCACCTCAGCCGAGCGGACTTTCTGTTTACCGTTGCTGTCGCTGGTGGCGCGCGGCTTTTCCATGGTGGGGTCGTATCTATAGATGAATGGGCGTCTTTATAGCTTGACGGTCAATACCAATCAAATTACGTTATGCGTAATCGAATTACGATAAAAATAACCTGGACGTGCCAAAACTCTGAAGCGGAGCCATGGCCACGGCCTACTCCCTGTTCAGGAGGCTCCATGAACCTCGATTCAACGGCGCCAGCGCTGGCTTACCAGTCAGGCTTTGGCAACGAATTTTCCAGCGAGGCCCTGCCCGGCGCCTTGCCCGTCGGCCAGAACTCGCCACAAAAAGCCCCTTACGGCCTCTACACCGAACTGTTCTCCGGCACCGCGTTCACCATGGTGCGCAGCGAAGCGCGGCGGACCTGGATGTACCGCATCCAGCCCTCGGCCAATCACCCGGCATTCGTCAAGCTGGAGCGGCAGTTGGCCGGTGGCCCGCTGGGCGAGGTCACGCCCAACCGCCTGCGTTGGAACCCCTTGGCCATTCCTGCCGAGCCGACCGACTTCATTGACGGCCTGGTGAGCATGGCGGCCAACTCGGGGGCGGAGAAACCGGCCGGCATCAGCATCTATCACTACGGCGCCAATCGCTCGATGGAGCGGGTGTTCTTCAACGCCGATGGCGAGTGGTTGCTGGTACCGCAGGCGGGGCGTTTGCGCATCGCCACCGAGCTTGGTGTGCTGGAGCTTGCACCACTGGAAATCGCCGTGCTGCCACGTGGCCTGAAATTTCGTATCGAGCTGCTCGATCCGCAGGCTCGTGGCTACCTGGCGGAGAACCATGGCGCGCCTCTGCGCCTGCCGGACCTGGGGCCGATTGGCAGCAATGGCCTGGCCAACCCGCGGGACTTCCTGACCCCGGTCGCGCACTACGAAGACCTCCAGCAACCGACCACCCTGGTGCAGAAATTCCTCGGTGAGTTGTGGGCCTGCGAGCTCGATCATTCGCCATTGAACGTGGTGGCCTGGCACGGCAATAACGTGCCGTACAAATACGACCTGCGACGGTTCAACACCATCGGTACGGTGAGCTTCGATCACCCGGACCCGTCGATCTTCACCGTGTTGACCTCGCCGACCAGCGTCCACGGCCTGGCCAACCTCGACTTCGTGATCTTCCCACCACGCTGGATGGTGGCCGAGAACACCTTCCGTCCACCTTGGTTCCACCGCAACCTGATGAACGAGTTCATGGGCCTGATCCAGGGCGAATACGACGCCAAGGCCGAAGGCTTCCTGCCCGGCGGTGCGTCCTTGCACAGCTGCATGAGCGCCCATGGCCCGGACGGCGAAACCTGTACCAAGGCGATCAACGCCGAGCTGGCGCCGAGCAAGATCGACAACACCATGGCCTTTATGTTCGAGACCAGCCAGGTGCTGCGCCCAAGCCGCTTCGCCCTCGATTGCCCGCAACTGCAAAACACTTACGATGCTTGCTGGGCCTCGCTGCCCGCCACTTTCAACCCGAACCGGAGATAACCCATGACCCAGACCACCCCCACTCGTAGCTGGGTTGCCTGTGCCAACGGCCACGCGGATTTCCCATTGCAGAACCTGCCGCTGGGCGTGTTCAGCACCCAGGGTTCGGCGCCGCGCAGCGGTGTGGCGATCGGCGAGCAGATTTTCGACCTCGAGGCAGCGCTCGACGCCGGCCTGTTTGACGGCGCGGCCCGCACGGCGGTGCAAGCCACCCGTGGCGGTCAGTTGAACGCCTTCTTCGAGCTCGGTCGGGGCCCCCGTGTTGCCCTGCGCGAGCGCTTGCTCGAACTGTTGGCCGAAGGCAGCACCCTGCGCGGCAAGATCGAAGCCCAGGGCGCCAAACTGCTGCACCTGGCCGCCGACTGCCAGATGCACCTGCCGGCCCGAATCAACGACTACACCGACTTCTACGTGGGCATCGAGCACGCGCAGAACGTCGGCAAACTGTTCCGTCCAGATAACCCGCTGCTGCCGAACTACAAGTACGTGCCTATTGGCTACCACGGCCGCGCGTCGACCATTCGCCCGTCCGGCACCGAGGTCCGTCGCCCGAAAGGCCAGACCCTGCCAGCCGGTCAGAGCGAGCCGACTTTCGGTCCGTGCGCGCGCCTGGACTATGAGCTGGAACTGGGGATCTGGATCGGCCAGGGCAATGCCATGGGCGACTCGATTGCCATCGGCGACGCCGCTGAGCACATCGCCGGTTTCTGCCTGCTCAACGACTGGTCGGCACGCGATATCCAGGCCTGGGAGTACCAGCCACTGGGGCCGTTCCTGTCCAAAAGCTTCATCACCAGCATCTCGCCCTGGGTCGTTACCGCCGAGGCCCTGGAGCCTTTCCGTCTTGCCCAGCCGGCGCGTCCGCAGGGCGATCCGCAACCGCTGCCGTATCTGCTCGACAACCGCGACCAGGCCGCGGGGGCCTTTGATATCGAACTGGAAGTGCTGTTGCTGACCGAAGCCATGCGCGAGCAGAATCTGCCGGCGCACCGCCTGACCCTGAGCAACACCCAGCACATGTACTGGACCGTGGCGCAGATGGTCGCGCACCACAGCGTCAACGGCTGCCAGTTGCAGGCCGGCGACCTGTTCGGTTCGGGCACCTTGTCGGGGCCTGAGAGCGGTCAGTTCGGCAGCCTGCTGGAAATCACCGAGGGCGGCAAAAAACCGATCGAGCTGGCATCCGGCGAAGTGCGCAAGTTCCTCGAGGACGGCGACGAAATCATCCTGCGCGCGCGTTGCAGCCGTGACGGTTTTGCGTCCATCGGCTTCGGCGAATGCCGGGGCAAGATCCTGCCAGCGCGCTGAGAGGATCGGCCAATGGAGCTCTTTACCTACTACCGCTCGACCTCGTCGTTCCGGGTGCGCATTGCCCTGGCACTCAAGGGCCTGGATTACCAGGCGCTGGCGGTCAACCTGATCGGCCCACAAGGTGGTGAACACCGTCAGCCGGCCTACTTGCAGATCAACCCGCAAGGCCGGGTGCCGGCCTTGCGCACCGATCAAGGCGAGTTGCTGATCCAGTCACCGGCGATCATCGAGTACCTGGAAGAAGCTTATCCACAGGTGCCGCTACTGTCCGGCGACCTCGCCCAGCGTGCGCACGAGCGTGCGGTGGCGGCGTTGATTGGCTGCGACATTCATCCACTGCACAACGTCAGCGTGCTCAACAAGCTGCGTCAGCTGGGCCACGACGAGCCACAGGTGGTGGAGTGGATCGGCCACTGGATCAGCCAGGGGCTGGCGGCCGTCGAGCAGTTGATCGGCGACGCGGGCTACTGCTTTGGCAGCGCACCGGGGCTGGCGGATGTGTACCTGATCCCTCAGCTGTATGCAGCCGAGCGTTTCAACTTAAGCCTTGAAGCCTATCCACGGATTCGCCGGGTCGCCGCGCTGGCAGCCCTACACCCGGCGTTCATCCAGGCCCATCCGGCCAATCAGCCGGATACTCCGTAACGGCGGCTCCAAGCATTCAATACTGGCGGGGGTGTGCCTGGATCAGGCGCAACCCCCAGCCGGTCGCGAAGGTGCCGTCGGTGTGTGGCAGGTGATCGATTGCGGTTTTGAACCGCTCCTGCAATTGCACGCGGGCGGCGGGTGTCAGCCGGTCGACGTCGTAGGTGGCGCTGAGTGATTGCCAGAGCTCGGCGAAGTCGGGCTGCCAAGCCACATCGATGTCTTGCACCGTCACCTGCTCGAAGTCGGCGCTGAACAGCGCTCGCCAACCCTCCTCGGTACGCATGCGCGGATCACCCATCGGTAAATGCGCCAAGGCGTCCTGCTGCGCCACCTGGCGAAATACCTGCAGATACGCCTCGCCCACCGCACCCAACAGAAACCCCCGGCCAACGATCGTCGCAACCTTGCCGTCCTTGCGCAGCACGCGGCGTATTTCGCTGAGCACTTGCTCGATGTCGTCCATCAACATCAGGGCCAGATGCGACACCACCACGTCGACACTCGCCGTGCCGAGCGACAGCGCCTGTGCCCGCTCCTTGATCAGGCTGACACTGGCGGGCAAACGCGCGCGGGCTTCGTCCAATTCAGCCTGGCTGAGGTCGACGCCGGTCAACTGCAGTCGTTGCGGATAAAGTTGCTCGAGCAGTTCCAGCAGATAGCCGTTGCCGCACGCCAGGTCCAGTACGCTCAGGCTGGCGGACGAGCTCGGTAGGGTGGCTGTCAGCGCGGCGTAGGACGATGCATGCTGTTCGCTGCACAAGTGGGCAAACGCGACGCTGGTGGTGCCAGGTCGGCGCTGGTGGAAATCTTCCAGGAAACGTTCCGCAGGTGAAGGTAAGTGCATGACAGCCTCGTCCGTGGTGGCGCAAAAAATCCAGGGCGCCAGTGGACCATCCATCGCTTCAATGCACAATCGAGTTGGGTGGCAGATGCCCCAGGCGTTCAGTCAGGCGCAGGCGCTGGATCGGGTCGTCGCTGAGCAGCAGGGCGTGCTCCAGGTCGAAACGTTCGGCGTTGGGGCAGTCCAGGCGCTGGTAAAGGCTGGCGCGGGCCAGGTAGTCGCTGGCGTTGGCATTGCCCAGTTCCAGCACCCGCTCGGCATCGATCAGCGCGCCGATGCAGTCGTCGTTGGCCAGGTACAACTGGCGCAGGTTGCGTGACAGGCGCTGGAGCATCTGCAGCGGCTCGCTGGTCAGCAGGTGCTCGGCGTTGAGGGGCATGTTCGGGCCATATTGGCGCTGCAGCAGCTCCCGGCAATCGTTGGGATACAAGCGTCGACCGCCGCAGGGGTCGAGCAGATGATCGGCGCCGGGTACCCGTAGCAGGAAGTGTCCGGGGAAGTTGACCCCGACCATGGGGATCTCCAGGCGGCGAGCCAGTTCCAGGGCGATCAGGCCCAGCGCCAGCGGCTGCCCGCGGCGCCGCTCCAGGACCTTGTTGAGCAAGGCCGCCTGTGGACGCAACGGGGTGGCTTCGTCCTGCTGGTAACCCAGGTCGTTGAGCAGGCGCAGCAGCGGTTGCGCCAATTCGCTGACCGGCAACATCGGCAGGCCACTGCTGACCCGCTGCACCAGATCCTTGAACTGTTCCAGCAATACCGGCGGTTGCACCTGCGCATCGTGCTCGGCCGCGATCCACAGCGCTGCTTCAAAAAGCGCCGGGGGCGAGCGTTGCAGGCAGGCGAAAAAAGCGTGGCGCGGGTTCATTGAAATCTCCGGCGAATGCCCCGTTTTAGCCCCGTCGCAAGCATTCGTCCAGTGCCGCGCGCGAGGGCGTGCAAGTTATGCCGGAAAGCCTTGGCGCGGGGCTTTGCTTATTCCGGTGCGCTCCAGCAATTTTTGCCCGCGCGCCTATACTGGCGACTACTGGAAGTGATTCGGGAGCCCCACGATGTTCGCTCTCATGCAAAGCACTCGCCTTGAATCTCTACACCTGAGCGTCGACCCAGCCACCGGGTTGAAGGCCGTGATTGCCATTCATTGCAGCCGTCTGGGACCTGCCCTGGGTGGGTGCCGTTACCTTGCCTACCCCGACGATGAAAGCGCCGTGACGGATGCTGTGCGCCTGGCCCAGGGCATGAGCTATAAAGCGGCCCTGGCGGGCTTGCCCCAGGGTGGCGGAGTGGCGGTGATCATCCGCCCGCCGCATGTGGAAAACCGCGCGGCGCTGTTCGAGGCTTTCGGGCGCTGTGTCGAGCAACTCGATGGCCGCTACATCACCGCCATCGACAGCGGCACCTCGGTGGCTGACATGGACTGCATCGCCCAGCAAACCCAGCATGTCACCAGCACCACCGCCTCAGGCGACCCATCGCCACATGCAGCGATGGGCGTGTTCACCGGTATTCGTGCGACCGCCATGGCGCGCCTGGGCAGCGATAACCTGGAAGGCTTGCGCGTTGCGATCCAGGGCCTGGGCAATGTCGGTTTTGCCCTGGCTGAGCAACTGCATGCCGCGGGGGCCGAGTTGCTGGTCAGCGATATCGACCCGGGCAAGGTGCAACTGGCGATGGAGCAGTTGGGCGCCCATCCGATTGCCAACGAGGCACTGCTCAGCACCCCCTGCGACATCCTTGCGCCCTGCGGCCTGGGCGGGGTACTCAACAGCCACAGCGTGGCGCAGTTACGCTGTGCGGCGGTGGCCGGTTCGGCCAACAACCAGTTGACCAACCTCAGCGTCGCCGACCAACTGGAGGGGCGTGGCATCCTCTATGCGCCGGACTATGTGATCAACTCCGGTGGGCTGATCTACGTGGTGCTCAAGCACCGCGGCGATGAGTTGTCGAGCATCACCGGGCATCTGTCGCAAATCAGATCGCGCCTGACTGAAGTCTTCGCCCATGCCCAGGCGGAAAAACGCTCGCCAGCGCGGGTGGCGGACGAACTGGCGGAACGCCTGCTTTATCGCTGAGCTCCCATTCCCCAGGCCTGCCCGTGTTCAAGGCGGGCCAGTATTGTTCGCGCTATTTTCAGCAAGAGCCGCTCGGTGAGCATTTTTTGTCACGCCGGGCTTGCGGCCGTCCGCGGTTTTTTCGGCAAGGTAGAGGCTGGCTAAATTTTGCCGATGGACGAGAGGGTCGTAGATGAGCTTTCAAGCACCTTTGCGGGACATGCGCTTTGTCCTGCATGAACTATTCGATGTAAGTGCCCATTGTGAGTTGCTGGGTAACGGCCTTGATCGGCAACTGATCGATGGCGTGTTGGACGAAGCGGCGCGTTACACCGCGCAGGTGGTGGCGCCGCTCAACCGCAACAGCGACGAACAAGGCGCCACCCTGGCCAACGGTGAGGTCAGCACCCCCGACGGTTTCCCCCAGGCCTATCGACAGTACGTCGACAACGGCTGGGCCAGCATGACCGGGCCGAGCGAATACGGCGGACAGGGTTTTCCACAGATGGTGGCGGCGAGTTTTCATGAAATGCTGATGGCCGCCAGCCTGTCGTTTCGGGTGTACTCCGGACTAACCGAAGGCGCGGTGCTGGCCCTGTACAAACACGGTGACCAGGCGCTGAAAAACCTCTACCTGGAAAAAATGGTCAGCGGCACCTGGACCGGCACCATGTGCCTGACCGAACCCCAGGCCGGGACCGACCTGTCACTGCTACGCACCCGCGCCGTACCCCAGGCGGACGGCAGTTATGCGGTGAGCGGCAGCAAGATCTTCATCAGTGGTGGCGAGCAGGATCTTTCCGAGAACATCGTGCACCTGGTGCTGGCCCGATTGCCGGATGCCCCGGCCGGGGTCAAGGGTATCAGCCTGCTGCTGGTGCCCAAGTTCATCGCCGGTGCCGACGGCGGCCTGGGGCGGCGCAACAACCTGAGTTGTGGGGCCATCGAGCACAAGATGGGGATCAAGGGCACCTCGACCTGCGTGATGAACTTTGACGGTGCCAGCGGCTGGATTATCGGCGCGGCCAACCAGGGACTGGCCTGTATGTTCACCATGATGAACGACGCGCGTTTCCAGGTTGGCCTGCAAGGCCTGGGCATTGCCGAGCGGGCGTTCCAGGGATCCTTGAGCTACGCCCGCGAACGCTTGCAGTCGCGAGCGCTGGAAGGCTCTGCCGCGCCGGACAAAGCCGCCGACCCGATCATTGTCCACCCTGACGTGCGGCGGATGCTGCTGACCCAGAAAACCCTGCTCGAAGGCTGCCGCATGGTGGCGGCCTACACCGCGCAGCAACTGGACCTGGAACATGCCCACCCGGATGCCCAGGCGCGCAAGCAAGCGAGCCAGCGCGCGGCGTTGCTAATCCCGATCGTCAAAGCGTTTTTCACCGACATGGGCCAGGAAGTCGCCAGCCTCGGAGTGCAGATTTACGGTGGCCACGGTTTTATCCGCGAGTGGGGCATGGAGCAGTTGATGCGCGACAGTCGCATCACCCAGATCTACGAAGGTACCAACGGCATCCAGGCGCTGGATTTCATCCGTCGAAAACTGCTCGCCGATGGCGGCCAACAGCTCACTGCGCTGCAGGACGAACTGGATCAATGGTGCGCCCGTCACGCCTTGTCGAGCGAGTTGAGCACGCTGGTCCTGGCGCTTGAGACGCGGGTGCTGGAATGGCGAACGCTGACGACTCACGTGATCGCCACCAGTGCGGTCAATGTGCAGGAGATTGGTGCCTGCTCCGTGGACTTCCTGCAGTACTCGGCCTATGTGCTGTTGGCCGGCTTCTGGTTGCAGGCGGCAGCCTGTGCCGAAGCGGCCATGGCCGCCGGCACCGAGGAAGTCGAGTTCTACCGGGCCAAGTTGAACAGTGCGCGGTTCTACAGCGACCGGATTTTGCCTCGGGCCAGTGCCCATCGCGAGGCAGTCCTGGCGGGAGCGGAGTCGCTGATGGCGATGCCCGAAACCAGTTTCGCCTTCTAATCGCTACAGGCATGAAAAAGGCCCTGGATCAGTGATTCAGGGCCTGTTCAATTCTGCCGGTAATTACTTCGCGGCTTTGACCGCCTTGGCCGGTTTGGCAGCCTTGGCGGGTTCGCCTGGCTCGACCTCTGCGGCGGGTTCAGCAGGCTCGACCGCTGGTACAGCCGGGGCAGGGGCGCTGAGCAGTTCGGTCAGGGCGTCCGGCTGGCTCTTGAACGCCTTGGCGAACACATCGCGATTCTTCGCCATGTAGATACCGGCTTCTTCCACTTGCTGTTCGGTCAGGGACGGAACGGCTTTTTGCAGCACTTGTGCCAGAAACTCGGCGAGTTCGAGCATTTTGTCATGACGGTCAGCTTCGGCTTTATCCATGAACAAGCGCTCCAGATCTCGGCTGCTGCGGTATACCACTTCGACGGCCATTTACCACCTCACATGCCTTCACATTAGTTGTCTATTGCGACTACTGTATTTATATACAGCGAAAGGATAAGCCAATCCCGGTCCTTTGGGTAGTCGCTTTTTAATCTAGACCGGTTTCACGGTTTGTCAGGTGGCGCTATGCCATGCTCCGCGCAGTGCTCAGACACACAAAGTGTCCAATCCCGGTCCACCGTCATCTCACATCACAGCCGCTGGCCTTTTTTCTGCATGCAGAACAACAGTCATATCGAACCCGCATCATCCGGTCGAACCGACCTAAGGAACAATTACCGTGAAAATCCATTGGGCGGAGCGAATTCGCCAGAACGTGCATGAGCTGGCGGAAACCCTGGGCAACCTGTTCGTCGAAACCTTCCATTACCTGGCCCTGTTCGCCATTGGCGCGGTCACGGCCTGGGCGGCGGTCATGGAATTTCTTGGCATGATCGAAGAGGGACACATCAAGATCGACGACATCTTGCTGTTGTTCATCTACCTGGAACTGGGGGCGATGGTCGGGATTTATTTCAAGACCAACCACATGCCCGTGCGGTTTCTGATCTACGTGGCGATCACCGCCTTGACCCGCCTGCTGATCTCCAACGTGTCGCACCACAACCCGCCGGACGTGGGTATCATCTACCTGTGCGGCGGGATTCTGCTGTTGGCGTTTGCCATCCTGGTGGTGCGTTATGCCTCTTCGCAGTTCCCCTCGGTGAAGATCGAGCACCCGCAACGCAAGGTGGGTGCCGGCTCCAGTGAGCACCCGGAAGTCGAGAAGGGCGAGCTTTAAGGCCGGGCTGACAGGGGCAGGGCGGCCTTGGCCAGCGGCGGCGGCAACTTGAGGTTGTCGCTGTCGGTCATGGCTTCGAGAATAGCCATGGCGCTATGCCCTTGCTCGATGGCGATGCCGAACTGAATGCTTTGCACCAGCCGTTTCAAACGCTGCGGATCGTTGCGCTGGGCGACGCTGATCATCCGCTTGGCGACGATGCGCCCGGCGTTGGACAGGGTCAGCATGATGCCGCCGTCCAGCCCCTGAATGCTCAGGTTGATCTGATAATCGGCGGCAAAGGTGTCGGTAATCAGTTGGAAGGGGTTGTCCATAATGCGTCACCGCTTGATTGGATCGTGCAGTCATTGACCGACTGCGCCCGCAATTGTTCGCAGTTCCGGACCGTCGGCAGATAGCAGTGACGTAGCAAGGGGCATGCCCGCGGGGGTGATCACCTGAAGATCAGCGAGCCTGACCCCATCCTGTGGGAGCGGGCTCGCCCGCGATAGGGCCGGCACAACCAGCATCGGCGGCGCCTGATACTGCGCTATCGCTGGCAAGCCGCAAGCGGGCACCAGCTCCCACATGGAGCAGATGAGCGGCATCAGCCGCTCAGCCTCCAACGGTCCGTTTCAGGGCAGAACGGAGTAGATGATCGCAGACAGTGCAATCAGGCCGATCACAACCACGAACACGTTCGACACTTGGCCCGAATACTTGCGCAGAGATGGCACGCGACGAATCGCATACATTGGCATCAGGAACAGCAAGCACGCGATGACCGGCCCGCCGAGGGTTTCGATCATGCCCAGGATGCTTGGGTTGAAAGTCGCCACGGCCCAGCAGCTGAGAATCATGAACAGTGCGGTGGCACGGTTCAGCCAGTTGGCCGACATCACCCGGCCACGGCCGCGCAGGCTCTTGACGATCAGGCCCTGGAAACCTTCACTGGCGCCGATGTAGTGGCCCAGGAAGGATTTGGTGATCGCCACCAGCGCAATCAACGGTGCGGCGTAGGCGATGACCGGGGTCTGGAAGTGGTTGGCCAGGTACGACAGGATCGAGATGTTCTGCGCCTTGGCAGCCGCCAGGTCAGCGGGGGACAGGGCCAGCACGCAACTGAAGCAGAAGAACATCACCGTCAGCACCATCATGCTGTGGGCGACGGCGAGGATGCCGCTGCTTTTCGCTTCGGCCTGGGCACCGTAGCGGTGCTTCTGGTCGACGGCGAAAGCCGAGATGATTGGCGAGTGGTTGAACGAGAACACCATCACCGGGATCGCCAGCCACAGGGTCTTGAAGAACACCGGCAGCGGCATGCCCTCACTGGCGGAAGCGAAGAACGCGCCGTTCCAGTTCGGGATCAGGCTCAGGGCCAGCAACAGCAAGGCCGCGACAAATGGGTACACCAGCACGCTCATGGCCTTGACGATCACGCCCTGGCCGCAACGCACGATCGCCATCAGGCCGAGGATCAGCACCAGCGACAGCACCGCCCGCGGCGGCGGGGTGATGTGCAACTGGTGTTCCATGAAGCTGCCCAGGGTGTTGGTCAACGCCACGCTGTAGACCAGCAGGATCGGGAAGATAGCGAAGAAGTACAGCAAGGTGATCAGCTTGCCGGCACCGACGCCGAAGTGTTCTTCCACCACCTCGGTGATATCGCCGGAGCGCCCCGACAAGACAAAACGGGTCAGGCCGCGGTGGGCGAAGAAGGTCATCGGGAAGGCCAGCACTGCCAGTACCAGCAACGGCCAGAAGCCGCCGACGCCGGCATTGATCGGCAGGAACAGGGTGCCCGCACCGATGGCCGTGCCGTAAAGGCCGAGCATCCAGGTGCTGTCGTGTTTGCTCCAGCCCTTGTGGGCTGTTTGCGTAGCGTGGGTCAGATCTACAGCGGGGTTTTCGGCAGCAGGTGTACGTACATCGGTCATCGTTTTGGCCTCGTTATTATTTTTGCTCAGGCTCACGTGTTACGGGCGGCAGGGAATGCTCCTCAGCATTCCACCCAGCTGACAGCCAGGCCGCCCCGTGAAGTCTCTTTGTATTTGTCATGCATGTCGGCGCCGGTATCGCGCATGGTGCGGATCACCCGGTCGAGGGAGATGAAATGCTTGCCGTCGCCGCGCAGGGCCATCTGGGTGGCGTTGATCGCCTTCACCGCAGCAATGGCGTTGCGCTCGATGCACGGCACCTGGACCAGGCCGCCGACCGGGTCGCAGGTCAGGCCCAGGTTATGTTCCAGGCCGATCTCGGCGGCGTTTTCCAGTTGCTCGGGCGTGGCGCCCAGCACATCGGCCAGGCCGGCCGCGGCCATGGCGCAGGCGGAGCCAACTTCACCCTGGCAGCCGACTTCGGCGCCGGAGATCGAGGCGTTCTTCTTGCACAGGATGCCTACGGACGCGGCGGCGAGGAAAAACGCCACCACATCGTCATCCGACGCCTCGGGGTTGAACTTCATGTAGTAATGCAGCACCGCCGGAATGATCCCGGCCGCGCCGTTGGTCGGTGCCGTGACCATGCGCCCGCCGGCGGCGTTCTCTTCGTTGACGGCGAGGGCAAACAGGTTCACCCATTCCATCGCCGAAAGGGTCGAACTGATGACGTTCGGCTTGCCGATTTCCAACAGGCTGCGGTGCAATTTCGCCGCGCGTCGTGGCACATCCAGGCCACCGGGCAAGATGCCTTCGTGGCGCAAACCCTGCTCGACACACTCACGCATCACCGACCAGATATGCAGCAGGCCCTGGCGGATTTCCGCGTCGCTGCGCCAGGCCCGTTCATTGGCCATCATCAATTCGGAAACCCGCAGGCCGTGCTGGTTGCACAACGACAACAGTTCGGCGGCACTGGAAAAGTCGTACGGCAACTGCACGTCATCGCTTGCTGCTGTGCCGGACTCGACCTCGGCCGCCTCGACGATAAAACCACCGCCCACCGAGTAGTAGGTCTGCTCGAACAGCAGGCCACTTTCGCTAAAGGCGCTCAGCGCCATGGCGTTGGGATGGTAGGGCAGGCTCTCATCGAGCAGCAGCAGGTCGCGTTGCCAGTCGAAGGCAATGTTCAGGCGGCCGCCAAGTTGCAATTCGCCACTGTCGCGTAGCTGTTGGATACGTGGGCCGATGCTGTTGGGGTCGATGCTGTCCGGCCATTCGCCCATCAGGCCCATGACGCAGGCGCGGTCGGTGGCGTGGCCGACGCCGGTGGCAGACAGCGAGCCATACAGGCGGACTTCGACGCGCCAGACCTGGCTCAGCAGGCCTTGGTCGAACAGCGCCTGGGCGAAGGTGGCGGCGGCGCGCATCGGGCCGACTGTGTGGGAACTGGACGGGCCGATGCCGACCTTGAAGAGATCAAAAACACTGATAGCCATGCTAAAGCCTTACAAGCAATGGAGTAGGAATCGCTGCCATTTTTTGTAGGACGAGCGCAATGTCGGCGATACTGCCTACCTCGGTCCACGGTGACCAACGAAACTTCCTAAGACAGGCTTTAGCAGGACTAAACGATGAGTCGTCAATTTCACGCCCAGACCTACGTCTGGCTGCATGTGTTTTCCTGTGCGGCGCGGCACCTGTCGTTCACCCGTTGTGCCGAAGAGCTGCACATCACCCCCGGGGCGGTCAGCCAGCAGATCCGTCAGTTGGAAGAGCGCCTGGGTTTCCGCCTGTTCCATCGGCGCGCCCGTGGCGTCGAGTTGAGTGCCGAAGGCCAGCGCCTGGCGATCACCGTCGGCGAAGCCTATGGCAGCATCGACGCAGAGTTGCGCCGACTGGACGCCGGCATGATCAGCGGCATCCTGCGCCTGCGCTCGATCCCGTCCTTCCTCGGCAAATGGCTGACCCCGCGCCTGCCGCGCTTGCAACAGCGCTACCCGGACATCCAGTTGCGCCTGGTGGCCGAGGACAGCAGCGTGGCCCTGCACGAGGGCGACTTCGACCTGGCGATCGACCTGAACGATGGCAGCTACCCGGGGCTGTTATCCACAGCCTTGCTCGATGAACAGATTTTTCCGGTCTGCGCCCCCAGCCTGCTGCGTGGGCGCCCCCCGCTGCACGGCCCGGCGGACCTGGTGCATTTTCCGTTGTTGCACGACATCACCGCCTGGCGGGGCAGCTACGAATACGCGGAATGGGAGTTCTATCTCAACGCCATCGGCTTCGACGGTGCAGATGTACGGCGTGGGCATACGTTCAATCGCAACCACCTGACCATCGAGGCGGCGATTGCTGGCATGGGCGTGGCCATTGCCCGGCGCACGCTGCTCAATGATGAACTGGAGCGCGGCACCCTGATCGTGCCCTTTGGTGTTGCGGTGCCCAACTACAAACGTTACGTGCTGCTGTATGCACCGGGTGCGCTGAGCCATCCGGGCGTACGCGCGGTGCACGACTGGCTGGTGGAAGAGGCGCAGATCTTTCGCGGAATGCACCCTTTGGGTGAGGGGCAGATGTGAGTAATTGTTGCAGTGTTACCAGGCGACCCAACTCCCGACCTTAACAGCGCTTTTGTCCGTTGTCCGACTTTTTCAGCAATGAAAATTTATCTTTTTTTAGGGGTTGAATTGTTTCACCGTCTGCCCAACTCTGTAAGTAAGAGGTCACGGTCACTGAAGATTCAACGCTACACCGGACCTCTCGCGAGCTAGCTGAAATAAGGGATGAACTATGCAAATCCAAGTCAACAGCGATAACCATATTGAAAGCAGCATCCGACTGGAGGAGTGGGTACGTACTACCATTGAGAGCACGCTCGAACGTTATGAAGAAGACCTGACCCGCGTTGAGGTCTACCTGCGGGATGAGAACGGCGACAAGCCCGGTCCCCACGATTTAAGTTGCCGCCTGGAAGCACGGCCAAAAGGCCATCAACCACTGTCGGTGTCCGCCAAGGGCGATACCCTGGAACAGGCGATCGACAGCGCAGCCACCAAACTGGAACACGCGCTGGAACATCTGTTTGGTCGACTGCAAGGCAAGCCACGCGCTGCCGGGAAAAACCAGCCAATCAACAAAGTGAATGAAGACGCACTGGAACAGGAATTCCTGGAAAACGAAAATGCTGTGATCAACGGCTGACCGGTTCTTCATCCTCTACAAGCGGGCCTGCATTTGCAGGCCCGATTTCATTTAGCTGCGTCGGAAAAAATACCGACTCAGCAGCGCCAGCCCACACGCCCCCAACCCTGCAAACAACATGGCCCAACCGGCGCCATGGCGCAGTGCTGCCTGGGCATCGTCGAGTGCCAGCCCTGGCGAATCCAACTTGCCCGCTGCAATGTTTTGGCTGATGGCCGGCCAGTCCAGTGCAGTGCTCGCAGGCAACACCTCAGCCAGTTGATGGCTGATGCCCAGCAACAGCACCAGGCCCATCAGCGCGATGTTGATTGCCAAGGTAATTAATCGTGCGCTCAGGTCGATGCCCGACGCCATGCCCGCGCGGTCGGCGGACACCGAGCCCGTGGTGGTGTTGGTAGTGGGCGAGTTGGTCAGCGCCAGGCCCACGCCCGTCAGCACGCAGCTAGCCAGTATCAGCCCGATATCCGGGTGTTCGGCCATGTTGATGGCGGCCATGGCCAGAAACCCTATAGCCATCAGTCCCAGGCCCAAGGGGATGACGCCTTCGGCGCCGTAGCGCAGGGCGAGGCGCTCGGCCAGCGGCGGAACCAGCAGGGTCGGCAAGGTGTAGGCGAGCAGGGCCGCACCAGTGGTCAGGGTGTCGTAACCCAGGCCGGCCTGGAAGTACAACGGCAGGTAGATCATGAAAGGCCAGAAGCTGAAGTTCATGCCGATCGAGCCCATCAGCGCACCGTTGAAACGGTGGATGCGAAATACCGCGAAGTCGAACATCGGGTGCGCGCTGCGGCGCTCAATCACGATAAACAACAGCAACGCAGCCAGCGCCAGGCCCGCCCAGCCCGGTACAAAGCCATTTTCGCTGCCTTGGGTGATGAAGTAGACCAGGGCAAACACCGACAGCGTCAACGTCAGCATGCCGGCGATATCGAGGCGATGAGCGCTCGGGTCGCGGGATTCTTCCACGCTGACGCGCAGCAGTACCAAGGTGAACAATGTCAGTGGCACATGCACCAGGAACACCCAGCGCCAATCCGCCACGGCCAGGATCAATGCGCCGACCATCGGCCCGAAGCCGAGGCCCACGCCGGCAATCACGCCCCATATGGCAAATGCCCGCGCCCGCGCTGCCGGGTCGCGGAACAGGTGCGAGAGGATGGCGAACTGACAAATCATCATCGCCCCACCGCCAATGCCCTGGACAAACCGCGCGACAATCAGTGTGGAGGCGCTGCCGGCCAGCCCACACACCAGCGAAGCCACGGCAAATACCCACAGGCACAGCACCAGCATGCGTCGACGGCCAAAGCGGTCAGCCAATGTGCCTGCCGCCATCAGCACGCTGGTGCAGGCCAGGGTGTAGGCGTTCATGATCCATTGGGCGTCCTGGAAACCGGTGCCCAGTTGCTGTTCCAAGGTGGGCAGGATGATCGGCACGCTGGAAATTTCCAGGCCGAACATCAGTGCCACCAGGCACACGGCGGTGAGGGCCAGGTTGTTTCTGGCGGTGCTGGGTGTGCTGGCGGCCGATAAGCTGGCGGCGGGTGGCATGGGATTCTCCTGTGGATAAACGATGGGAGTCATTCTCGCGGGAACCTGGTTCTTTATTCGTGATAAATTTTCTTTTGATAGGGGACTCAAGGGCGACAATTGCACCATGGCCACACCACGTTTTGATGGCGTTGAACTCTTTCTGCAGATCGTCGAAAGCGGCAACCTGACCGAGGCCGCCGAACGGCTCAATCTCACGCGCTCGGCGGTGGGCAAGGGTCTGGCGCGGCTGGAGGCGCGGCTTGGCACGTGCCTGTTGCAGCGTTCGACCCGTCGCCAACGGCTCACCGAAGACGGCCAGGCCTACTACGAACATTGCCTGCGCGCACTGGCGGAACTGGAGGCAGCCGAATCGGTGTTGGAAAGTGGCCGCCAACAGCCACGCGGACGCTTGAGGGTGAGTTTGCCGCTGGCGTTCGGACATCACTACGCGGCGCCCGCACTGTGGGGCTTGATGGCGCGTTATCCAGAGCTGGAAATCGAGATTTGCTTCGCCGACCGGCTGGTGGATCTGGTCCAGGAAGGCTTCGACGTGGCCGTGCGAATCGGCCCGCTGCCCGACACCGACCGCCTCAGCGCGCGTCGCCTGGGTGAACAGTCCGTGTGCCTGGCGGCGGCACCGGCGTATTTGCAACGTGTGGGGCCAATTGAATCGATCGACGACCTCGCCGGCCACCGCGGCATCGCCTACCGCTGCAATACCCCACACCGTTCCCGGGTGGTTTCGCCGCTGCTGATGGACGACCTCCAGGCCGTGGCCGACGCCGCTATCGCGGGCGTGGGCCTGGCCTGGTTGCCGAGTTGGCTGGTGGCGCACTATGTGCTGCGTGGACAACTGGAAGCCGTGTTGCCCAGCTACCGTGAGCAGCCTTCACCGATCCATGTGATCTGGCCCACGGCGGTTCATATGCCGGCCAAGACGCGCTGTGCCATCGACGCCTTGGTGGCCGGCACGCCGTCGTGCCTGGCGGGCAGTTGATCAGAACGCGATGGACGTCTGCACATACACCGTACGCGGCTCACCCACGTATTTGCCTTTGTTGTTGTCGTCGAACGAGCGCGTGAAGTACTGGGTGTTGAAGATGTTTTTCACGCCGACCGCGACCGTCAGGTCAGACAGCTGCGGGCCGAAGTCGTAGCCCGCGCGGCTGCTGAACAGCATGTAGCCGGGAATCTTGCCGGTGCTGCCATCGGCGCTTTCGGCCTGGGTGTTGGCGTTGTCGGCGTATTGGTCGCTTTGCAAGCTGCTGTCCAGATTGAGTTGCCACGGGCCTTCGGTGTAACCGATACCCAGGGTGCCTTTGTGCCGGGAGGAGAACGGCACGCGGTTGCCCTGGTTCGGCCCGTCTTCGCGGATGGTGGCGTCGACGAAGGCGTAGGTCGCGTAGACATCAAAGCCGGTCAGCGCCGGGTTCAAGCCCTCCAGCGCATAGTTGATGCTGGTCTCGATGCCTTGGTGACGGGTTTCACCTCGGGCGATCACCGAGTCGTTGGTCTGGTTGCTTTCGTACTGGTTGTCGAAGTTGATCAGGAACGCGCCGATCTCGGCCCGCAGGTTGCCATTGTCGTAGCGCGTTCCCAGTTCCCAGGTACGGGCTTTCTCCGGTTTGACTTCGCCGCTGGTCACCCGGTTGGGCATCTGGCTGTATTGCACACTGCCGAACGAACCTTCGGTGTTGGCATACAGGTTCCACGTATCGCTCAGGTGGTACATGACATTCAGCGCCGGCAGCGTGGTTCTGTAGTCGCCTTTGTATTGGACGTCGGTCAGGTTGTTGGACTGTTGCGAATCGATCATTTCGTACCGCACGCCCGGGGTGATGGTCCACTTGCCGATATCGATCCGGTCATCGACGAAGAACGCATTGGCCTCGGTGCCGCCGCGGGTGTCGCGATCGTTGCGGCTGTCGGTGCTGGGCAATTGCTGATCGGCGCTGATCGGTGTGCGGTAGCGCAACTCGTGGCCGGCTTCGTTGATGTAGCGGTAGCCGACGCCGACTTCGTGACTGCTCTGGCCGAGGTCGAAGCCCTGGGCAAAACGGCTTTCCAGGCCGCGCACCCAATACTCGCGCGGTGACAGCGAAAGGAAACTGCCCTGGTCCAGGTAGCCACTGCGCAGGGTCTTGGTGAAGAAGCTGTTGACGGTGAATTCGCGGCGATCCTGTTCGTAGCGATACCCGACGTTGAACATCGTCCGACGACCCCAGAACTTGTCGTAGGGGCGTGTCGACTGGTACGGGTCGGCAGCGTAGTCAGCCACATTCAGGCCGCCGGGCATGTCGGCGTTGCCTTCATAGTACTGGGCCATGGCATTAAAGCTGTTGGCGTCATCGAGTTGGTACTTGCCCTTGAGGATCAGGTCGTCGATTTGCGTGTCGCTGTGTTCGCGCCAGTCGCCACCGCGGGTGCCGGAGTACAGGAGCGCCCCACCCATACCGTTGGCGGCGGTACCGCCGGCCAACAGATTAGCGCTGCTCTTGAAGCCGTCGTGGCTGGAAGACGGGCTGGTCTCGGTCTGCATGCCCCCCTTGAGCGTCGGCTGATCGGGGATGGCCCGGGTCACGAAGTTGACGATGCCGCCGACGTTCTGCGGGCCGTAACGCACCGCACCGCCACCGCGCACCACGTCCACGGCGTCCATGTTGCCCATGCTGATCGGCGCGAACGACAGCTGTGGCTGGCCATAGGGTGCGAACGGCACGGGGATGCCGTCCATCAGCACCGTGGAGCGCGACGCCAGGCGTGGGTTGAGGCCGCGAATGCCGAAGTTCAGCGCCATGTCATGGCTGCCGGTGCCGTTGTTTTCCGGGGCGTTGACCCCGGGGACCCGGTTGAGCACGTCCCGTGCCTGGGTGGCTCCCTGGCGTTGGAACTCCTCGCGTCGCACCACATCGCGCGCGCCCGGATGCTCGAACACATTGATCGCGGCGGCGTCCCCCAGCCAGTCACCGACCACATTGGAGGTGCCCAGCTCCAGGGTGGGCGCTGCTGCCGGCGCACTGACCGGTTGCAGGCTGTAGGCGTTGTTGCCTTCGGAGCGGGCTTGCAGGCCGGTGCCTTCGAGCAACGCTTGCAAGCCTGTTTGCGGATCATAGTTACCCACCAAGCCTGGGCTGTGGATATCGCGGGTGACCTGCGAGCCGAACGAAATCAGCACTCCGGCTTCACGCCCGAACTGGTTCAGCGCACTTTCCAGGGAGCTCGGGGCGATGTGATAGGGCTTGGCCTCGGCGGCCAGTGCCATGGGTGCGGCAGCGAATCCCAGGCTGGCGCCGAGCAGGAGCTGACGCAGCGAACGGGCGAGGGGCGTAAGGCAGGTGGGGCGGGCGGGCATGGCGACGATCCTGAGAGAAGGGAATCAAGGTGGCTTTGTTTCTCTGTCACGCCAGATCGGAAAAACGGCTCACGCGAAATGAAAAAAAACCTACACCCGTGCCTGCACTGTCACCCAGTAGCGGGTAAACCGTTTGACGGTGACCGGCAGGCTGACCTCCAGCAGGTCGAGGATGCGTTCACTGTCGTCCAGCGGGTAGCTGCCGGAAATCAGCAGGTCGGCGACCGCAGCGTCGCAGTTGAGCTGACCACGCCGATAACGGCCGAGTTCTTCGAGAAAGTCCGCCAGGCGCATGTGCGCGGCCACCAGCATGCCGTCGACCCAAGCGCCGCTGTTGGCATCCAGGGCGCGGGGCGTGTCCCAGCTGCGCTCGGTGAAACTCAACTGGTGGTGCGGTTCCAACAGCAGGCTCGCGCCACTGTTGGCGCTCAGTTCGACCTGGCCATCGAACACCGCAACCTGGGTGCGAGTGCTCAGTTGGCGCACGTTCAGGCGCGCGCCAGCGAGACGCAGGACACCTTGGGCGGTCTGCAGGTGTAGCGGTCCGGCGCCTTGGCTGCGGGTCAGGAGGATCTCGCCCTCGAGCAAATGAACCAGCCCTGGCCGCACATCCACCGAGGTGTTGGTGTTGAGCATCAACCGGCTGCCATCGCTCAGTTGCTCACTGCGCCGCTGGCCGATCGGGCTGCGGTAGTCGGCCAGCAGCGGGGTCAGGGGATTGTGCTCACGCAGGCCCCAGGTGGCGGCTGAGCCGGCGCCGAGAATCAGCAGCAGTTTCAGGGCTTGGCGCCGGCTGGCGGACTTCGGCGCATTGAGGGTCGAATGCATCAGGGGTGAGGACAGGCCGCTCAGGCGCTGGTTGACCCGTTGAATATGTTCCCAGGCCCGTTGATGTTCGCTGTGGGCATGCAGCCACTGTTGCCAGGCCTGTTGCCGGCGCGGGCTGAGCGCTCCCTCTTGCATTTCGATCAGCCAGCAAACGGCTTGTTCGGCCACCTGTGGGGAAAATTGCGTCGGGGTGTGCAGGTTGGCGTTCACTGGGCGAAGTAGCAGCGCAGGGCCGCCTTGTGCAAATGACGTTTGACCGTGGCGATGGAAATCCCCAGTTCCAGGGCGATCTCGGCGTACTTCAGGCCATCGACCTGGGCCAGCAGGAACGCACGTTTCACCTGGGGCGCCAAGCCGTCGAGCAGTTGGTCCAGCTCCATCAGGGTCTGCAGGATGATTGCCTTGTCTTCTTCCGATGGCGCGGTCATTTGCGGGTATTGCGCCAGGGTCTCGAGGTAGGCGCGCTCCAGGTCCTGGCGGCGATAGTGATTGCACAGCACCCGCTTGGCGACGGTGGTAAGGAAGGCCCGCGGCTCGATCAGCGGCACAGTTTCCCGAGCGGTCAGCAACCGCATGAAGGTGTCCTGGGCCAGGTCGGCGGCGCTATGGGGACAGCCGAGCTTGCCCCGCAGCCAGCCGGTCAGCCAGTTGTGGTGGGCGTGATAGAGACCTTCGAGGGTATTGGCGGGCTGCAAGGTGACCACTGCGAGAGAATTTGAATGCGTTAGATAACGAGAATTGTTCGCATTGTAGTGGCCTTGCTGGCAATCAAGCAATCAGCGCTGACCAGCGGAGCCAGGCTTTTTCATCTGAGTCTTTTGCACATGAGAATATTTATCATTACTATTGGCCTCCGTTGACCCTGCGCTGGCATGGACCGCGCGCAGATTTCCTTTCGTTTCAAGGTCGAAACATGAAAAGCCTCCCCGTTTCCTATCGCCTGGCCGTCACCTCGCGGGTGCTGGCCGCGCTGTTTGGCGGTTACCTCCTCGCGGCACTGGCCAGTATCTGCATGAGCCTGTGGCTGCCCATGGCCCGCGCCGAAGCCGTGGTCAGCGGCATGATGACGTCCTTCCTGGTGTACCTGGTGGCCGTGCTCTGGTGTTTTGCCAGTCGCAGCGCCTGGCAGGCGTGGTTCGGCCTGTTGCTGCCTGGCGTGGTGCTGGCAGCGTTCGGTGGCCTGGGTTACTGGTTGGGGCAATCATGAAAGAGGGCTTCCGTCAGGCCATGGCCTGGTTGCACACCTGGACCGGATTGATCTTCGGCTGGATTCTGTTCGCGATCTTCCTCACCGGTACCTTGTCGTACTTCAACGACGAGATCAGCCACTGGATGCAGCCGGAAATCCCGGTGCGCCAGGTCAGCAGCGAAGCCAGCCTGACGCTGGCGCAGCACTACCTGCAGCAGCACGCTGGCGGTGCCGGGCGTTGGGTGATCAGCCTGCCGAGCGCGCGCGACCCTGGCCTGTCGGTGTCCTGGCAGATGCCGGGCAATGAAGGCCGACGCGGCCCTCGCGAGCAACGCCAACTCGACCCACTCAGCGGTGAGGTGCTGCAGGTGCGCGATACCCGCGGCGGCGACTTCTTCTATCGCTTCCACTACCAGTTGCAGATGCCCCATCCGTGGGGCCGCTGGTTATCCACCAGCGCGGCAATGCTGATGCTGGTGGCGTTGATCACCGGGATCATCACCCACAAGAAAATCTTCAAGGATTTCTTCACCTTCCGCCCGCGCAAGGGCCAGCGCTCCTGGCTCGACGGGCACAACGCGGTGGGGGTGCTGGTGCTGCCGTTTCACCTGATGATCACCTATAGCAGCCTGGTGATCTTCATGTACATGGTGATGCCGGCGAGCATCCTGGTGGCTTATCAGGGCGATACCGATAGCTTCTTCAGTGAGCTATTCCCGGCGTCCGAGTCACCCAAGGCCGAGGGTCAGCCCGGGCAGTTGCTGGCGCTGGCACCCTTTGTCGAGCGGGCGCGTGAACAGTGGGGCGGCGGCCAGGTGCGCCTGGTGACGGTGAGCCATCCAGGCGACGTCAAGGCGACGGTGAATGTCATGCGCAGCAGCGCCGACCGGGTGATGTATGAGTTCGGCAGTGCCGTGGCGTTCGACGGGGTCAGCGGCGCATTTCTCACGGCTGATCCGGCACGTCCGGCGCCCATGGCCATTGCGGGCAGTTTCTACGGTTTGCACCTAGGGCATTTTGCCGGTCCGACCCTGCGCTGGCTGTACTTTATCTGTGGCTTGGCCGGCACCGCGATGATCGGCACCGGGCTGGTAATCTGGCTGGGCAAGCGCCAGTTGAAACATGCCAAGAGCGGCGTGATGCCGTTTGAGTTGCGGCTGGTGGAGGTGCTCAATATCGCCAGCATGTCGGGGCTGCTGATCGCAGTGGCGGTGTTCTTCTGCGCCAACCGCCTGTTGCCGGTGAACCTGGCCGAGCGTGGCGAGTGGGAGGTCAACAGCTTTTTCATCGCCTGGGGCTTGAGCCTGCTGCATGCCTTGGTGCGTCGTGGTCGCGTGGCCTGGGTTGAGCAACTGGCACTGGCCGCCGGGTTGTTCTGTGCGGTGCCGCTGTTGGACGCCTTGAGCAGCGAGCAGTCGTTACGCATGTTGCTGGCGCAAGGCGACTGGGCCCGTCTGGGCTTTGACCTGACGTGCCTGGGCAGTGGTGTGTTTCTCGCCTGGGCGGCATGGAAGATGAGGCGTGCCGCGCAGCTCGGCGGCAAAGCCCCGGCGCGTGCGGTGCGTGCGCCGAGTGTCAGATCCAAAGTCGAGGTGAACTGAATGCTGCTGCCCGTGTTGCTGAGCTACAGCGGATTTACCGCGTTGTGCCTGTCGATGGACCGCCATCATCGCGACCTGCTCGCCCGTACGCCGACGACGCGTGTGCGGCGGCTGCTGCAGTTGTGTGGCTGGTCGCTGTTGGGCCTGTCTTTGGCGGCGGCCGTCCTGGCCACCGGCTGGAGCCTGGGCCTGGTCGAGTGGTGCGCGGCCCTGATGGCCAGCGCCATGCTGCTGGTGTGGTTGCTGCCATATCGGCCGCGCCTGGTGATGCTCATGGCGGCCCTCGGGCTGCTATTCAGCCCACTGGTCGCGTTGGCGCTGGGGTAGGCGAGGCGAGCCGAATGATCAGCATGCCCCCTGAACCGCAGAAGGCCGACGGTAGCGACAGCCCGAGCGGCCGTGCGCATTTTCTCCAGGTGTTTTTGTCCCAGCGCTCGCAGATGGAAGCCTTGGTCAGTCGGCGGGTGGGGTGTCGGGCGACGGCGGCCGACCTGGTGCAAGACCTGTTTCTGCGGTTCTGGCGGCGGCCGTTGGTGCAAGTCGAGGAACTCAGCACGTATTTGCTGCGTTGCGCCGGCAACATCGCCATCGATCACCTGCGCAGCGAAGGCGCCCGGGGCCGGCTGAGCGAAGGCTGGCTGCCGGAGCAGCAGGACAATCTTGGGGTGGAGCCGCAAGCGGCCCTCGAAGCCGGCAATGACTTGCGCCATGTTGAAGCTGCGCTGCGCAGTTTGCCCGAGCGCACCCGACAGATTTTTTTGCTCAACCGCATCCACGGCCGCAAGTACGCGCAGATTGCCAAGGTCATGGGCGTGTCCCAGAGTGCCGTGGAAAAACATATGATGCGCGCGCTCGAAGCCTGCAAGGCCAGTCTGCGGGACCCCGAATCACGTACGCCAGGGAAAGCCCCGTGAACCACGACACTCGCGTCCTGCCGACGCCCGCGCAGGAACAGGCCGCACTGGCCTGGCTGAGCCTGTTGCACGATCAGCCAAGCAGTGGCGATCAAGCGACCTTCAGTCATTGGCTGCAGGCCGATCCTGCCCACGCCGAGGCCTATGCCCAGGCCCAGGTGATCTGGGAACTCAGCGAAGTGCCCGCCCGGACCCTGGCCGATGAAGATGCCTTGGCCTTGCAGGGCTACCTGAATGCGATGAACCGCTCGCGGCGTTCCAGTGTGCGGCGCTGGTCGGGTGGGCTGGCGTTGGCCGCCAGCCTGCTGCTGATGGTGTCGATGGGGGCGGGCTGGCAGCCGTCGCGCTGGTTCGATGACCTGGGCGCCGACTATGTCTCGGCGCCGGGGCAGGTGCGCAGCGTGACCCTGGCCGATCGGTCAGTGATCACCCTGGATGCCGACAGCGCCATCGCCGTGGATTTCAGCCGCGGTGAACGGCACGTCGAGGTGCGACGGGGGGCTGCGTTTTTCAGCGTCAGCCACACGGGTGAACCCTTTGTAGTCGATGCCAACCAAGGCGAGGCGCGAGTCCTCGGCACCCAGTTCGAGGTGCGCCTGCAACCCATGGGCGCGCAGGTCAGCGTGCTCTCGGGACGGGTCGGCGTCACCCCGGGCAAAGGTGCCGAGCAGCAGGTGCTGGGCGCTGACCAGCAAGTGGCCTACAGCGCCGGCCAGGCCCGTGCCCTGCAAGCTATCGATGCGCAGGCGCAACTGGCCTGGCGCCAGGGCTGGCTGAATTACTACAAGGCACCCCTGGCCGACGTGGTGCAGGACCTGCAGCGTTATTACCCGGGGCGAATTGTCCTGCTCAACGATGAACTGGGCACGCGCCGTATCAGCGGCAGCTTCCCCAGCCACGACCCGCAAGCAGTCCCGGCATCGTTGCAAGGGCTGCTGGGCTTCGAGCAGAACCACCTGGGCAGCCTGATCATCCTGCGCTAAAGGCCCCAGCAATACCCGCGTAGCAGCTACAGATCGCGGGTGTGCAATTATTTTTGCGGATCAGATGAGGTAAAACCGAGCGCCATCCGTGTAGTGATGAAAGTGCGAATTGTTCGCATCGGTTGCGTTACTACACATGGGTCCAAGCAATGAAGTCCAGGGCAAGTTCGGTGGCAGGCGGTTCGGTCAAACAATGGTTCGGGGGCTCGGTCCTGGTGGTGGCGTTGTCAGCGCTGAACATGGCCCAGGCCGCGCAGCCCAGTGAGCAGCACAGCGCCCAATTTCGCTTCGATATCGCCGCCAAACCCTTGCCCCAGGCCCTGAGCGATTTCAGTCGGGTGACCGGGATCAGCGTGGTTTACACCGATGAAGCCCCGTATGGCGTGACAGCGCCGGCTATCAGTGGGCAGATGAGTGCCGAGCAAGCCATGCAGCGGCTGTTGAGCGGGTCGGCAATGACGTTCCGCCAGACCGACGGTCATACCCTGGTCCTGGAACCAGTGCCCAGCGCCGGCGTCCTGAACCTGGGGGCGACCACCATCACCTCAGTGCAGGACGCGTCGCTGAGCTACCAGCCGCCGGCAACCACCTCGATTGCGCGCTCCTCGGCCACGCTGCAGGAAATCCCCCAGACCATCAACGTGGTCGCCGCCCAGGTCTTGCGTGATCAGGCGCAGCGTAACCTCGACGATGCCCTGGCCAACGTCAGCGGCATCACCCAGGGCAATACGCTGGGCAGCACCCAGGACTCGGTGATGACTCGCGGTTTTGGTGACAACCGCAACGGTTCGATCATGCGCGACGGCATGCCGATCGTGCAGGGCCGTGGTCTGAATGCCTCGGTGGATCGGGTCGAGGTGCTGAAGGGGCCGGCCTCCCTGCTCTACGGGATCCAGGACCCGGGCGGGGTGGTGAACATGGTCAGCAAGAAACCCCAGATGCAGGCTTACAACGCCCTGACCGCACGCGGCTCGAGCTACGGCGACGGCAAGAACGGCAGCGGCGGTAGCCTGGACAGCACCGGCGCACTGGGGGAATCCGGACTGGCTTATCGGTTGGTGCTGGACCACGAAGACAAAGATTACTGGCGCAATTTCGGCACCCACCGCGAGAGCCTGATCGCACCGTCGCTGGCCTGGTACGGCGACCGCACCACGCTGCAATTTGCCTACGAACATCGCGAATTCCTCTCGCCATTCGACCGTGGCACCGCCATCGATCCGCTGACCAATCACCCGTTGGACATTCCGGCGGAGCGACGTCTCGACGAGCCGTTCAATAATATGGAGGGGCGCTCGGACCTCTACCACTTCGAGGCCGACCACGAACTCAACGACAACTGGAGCGCGCACTTCGGCTACAGCTGGAACCGCGAAACCTACGACGCCAGCCAGGTCCGCATCACCGCGATCGACCCGGCGAAGGGCACGCTGACCCGCAACATGGACGGCACCCAGGGCGCCCTCAGCACCGACCGCTTCACCACCGTCAGCCTGCAGGGCCAGGTCGAGACGGCCGGCATGCAACACGACCTGGTGCTGGGGGTGGATGACGAGTACCGCAAGATCTACCGTGCCGACCTGATCCGCCAGAAAAGCCGGGCGCCGTCGTTCAGCTACCTCGATCCGGTCTATGGTCGAGAGGTGGCGGGCACCACCGTCAGCGCCGCGGACAGCGCGCAGACCGACCTGCTGCGCAGCGACTCGGTGTTCCTGCAGGACTCTATTCACCTGAGCGAGCAGTGGATCCTCGTCGCCGGGGGGCGTTTCCAGGAGTACGACCAGTACGCCGGCAAGGGCCGTCCGTTCAAGGCCAACACCGACACCAACGGCCAGAAGTGGGTGCCCCGCGCCGGCCTGGTGTATCGCTACAGCGATGCGTTGTCGTTCTATGGCAGCTACACCGAATCCTTCAAGCCCAACTCCACCATTGCCCCGCTGAGCGGCAGCAGCACGGTGCTCGATGGTAGCGTCGCGCCGGAACAGGCCAAGTCCTGGGAGCTGGGAGCCAAGCTCGATCTGCCGGGGCGCATGACCGGCAATATCGCGCTGTTCGACATCAAGAAGCGCAACGTGCTGGTGGCCAACTCCGAGGGGCCGGTGACGATCTACAGTGCGGCGGGCGAGGTCCGCTCGCGGGGGTTGGAAATCGACCTGAGCGGGCAGTTGAGCGAGCGCTGGAGCATGATCGGCAGCTACGCCTACACCGATGCCGAGGTCACCGAAGACCCGACCTATCAGGGCAAGAAACTGCAAAACGTCGCCCGCAACACTGGGTCACTGTCGGCGGTCTACGACTTCGGCAGCCTGATCGGTGGCGATCAGTTGCGCGTCGGAGCTGGCGCGCGCTATGTCGGCGAACGGGCCGGTAACGCAGTCAACGACTTTGACCTGCCGGGCTATACCGTGGCGGATGCCTTCGCCACCTATGACACTCGGCTCGACGGGCAGAAGGTCAAGTTCCAGCTCAACGTGAAGAACGTCTTCGACCGCACCTACTACACCTCGGCCGCCAGCCGCTTTTTTGTCTCGATGGGCGATTCGCGGCAGGTGTCGTTGTCCAGTACCTTGGAGTTTTGAGAGCGGGTCGAGGGAACCCAAGCAACGAAATGCTTGCTAAAAAGTAGCGGGTTGACGGTGAGTGCCGGCTTAGCGTCTTGTCGGCACTGGAGCATGACTCATGATGAGTCATCCAGTTGCCCGCCCGCTGAATCGGGGGCTATGGGTAAAAGGACTTTTATGAATACCCGAAGATGTTTTTACAGAGGGGGATTGGCCATTGCCCTGGCCCTGTTACTGAGTGCTTGTGCCTCGGTACCCAGGAGCGAGTCGGTCAATACCCTCGATCAACTGCTCAATGATCCAGTCCTGGAGGGCTCCCTGGTCTCTCTGACTGTTCGCGATGCCGATACAGGAGCCTCGCTCTATCAGCGCAATGGCATGACGCGGTTGCTGCCAGCCTCCGGCCTGAAGCTCCTGACCACGGCAGCCGCCATGGAGGTGCTGGGTGCCGAATTTGGTTTTTCGACTCAGGTGTTGACTGCTGGACAGTTGAAAGGCGATCGACTGGACGGCGACCTATACCTTCGAGGTAGCGGCGACCCGAGCATTCAGGCCGAGGATTACCAGCGGTTGGCCGCTGACCTGGCCGCACTTGGCATAAAGCGTGTCAGGGGTAATGTGCTCATCGACGACACCGCGTTCGATTCCGTCAGGCTGGGAGTCGATTGGGCCAATGATGATGAAAGTGCTGCCTATGCGGCGCAGATTTCGGCTCTGAGCCTGTCTCCCGACAGTGATTTTGATGCCGGCACGGTTATCGTCACCGCCCGCGCCACCGTTGAGGGCGACCCGGTCGTCGTCAATATCCACCCGGCAAACACGATTATGACGGTTACCAACAGTGTGACCATCGGTGCTGCCAATACCCTCAGGGTCAGTCGTGAACATGGCAGCAATCGACTGTTGGTCAGCGGGACATTGCCAGCCGGCACCGCTGCTCGCAAATGGGTCAGTGTCTGGGAACCGACCCGTCTGGTGGCGGATGTTTTCCATCGGGCCCTGATAGCCCAGGGTATAAAGGTCGATGGGCGCACGGTGATCGGAGTGACCACTCCCTCAGGCGCAAGGCCGTTGGCCGCTCATGACTCGTTGCCTTTGGCGCAGTTGCTGACACCCCTGCTCAAGCTATCGAACAACAACATGACAGAAGTTTTACTTAAAACGATGGGGCGTAGCACCGGCAATGTGGGTACTGCCGAGTCTGGCATCGCCGTGGTCAACAGCTTCTTGCAGCGGCACGGGCTTCAGGGCAGCGCGATTGTTCAGGTCGACGGATCGGGCTTGTCCCGACGCAACCTGATTTCGACGCAAAGCCTGACGGATCTGTTGTTACGTGTGCGTCATCAACCCTGGTTCGACTACTGGTATGCGGCACTGCCGATTGCAGGCAACCCTGAACGGATGCTCGGCGGTACCTTGCGTAATCGTCTGCGTGGAACCTTTGCGCAGGATAACTTGCACGCCAAGACCGGAACGATGACTGCGGTTTCGTCGTTATCCGGATACCTGCGCAGCGTAGAGGGACGTGCGCTGGTATTTGCCATGATTTCCAACAACTACCTGGCCGAAGGTGCTGCAGTTAAAAGTCTGGAAGACAAGGTCGCCGTGGCCCTGACCCAATGGAGTGACTGAGCTCAGATGCGCGACAACGCCTGGCGGTAGTCGCCGGGCGTGCCGTGCATGGCCTGGCGGAAGCGGTTGGTGAAGTGGCTGGCGCTGGCAAAACCGCAGGCCAGGGCAATCTCGCCCAAGGGTTGCCGGGTGCTGCGCAGCAGGTACCGGGCCTGGGCCAGGCGGCGGGCCAGCAGGTATTGATGGGGCGGCAGGCCGAAGCTTTCACGGAACATCCGCGCAAAGTGGTACTCCGACAGCGCGCACAGGGCCGCGAGTTGGCCAAGGCTGATGGACTGCTCCAGATGACTGTCGATGTACTCCACCAGCAGCCGTCGTTGATGGGCGGCCAGGCCACCCTTGAGTCGCAGCCCCTGACGCAGGCCAACCTGGTTGAGCAGGGTGTGGCTGAGCATTTCGTGGGCCAGGCTGCTGGTCAGCAGGCGCTCGCCGGGTTCATCCCAGTCCAGGGCGATCAGTTGGTGAAAGCGTCGGGCCTGCAACGGGTCGTCAAGAAAGGTGCCTTCGCGCAGGTGCAGCGCACGGGGTTCGCGATCGAGCAGGGTGACGCAGCCGAGGGCGAACTGTTCCTGGCTGAAGTACAGGTGGGCCAGGCGGATTTCACCGTTGATCACCCAGGCCGACTGATGTTCGGCGGGTAACACGCAGAGCTTGTTCGGGCCGCCCGTGGTACCAGGCTGTTCGCGGCGGAAGGTCCCGGTGCCACCGGCCAGGTAGCAGGACAGGGTGTGATGCCCCGGGGCTTGGTAATCCTGGGCGTCGTGATAGTTGCTCCACAGGGCTGCAGCCATGCCGTCACCGAGCTCGGCGCTGTGCTCGAGACGAGCATGGGGCGAGCGGTTGAGGGCTTGAAACACTTGCAGGGTTTCCAGTGCGGGCATGATCGTTTCTCCAACGTCTTGCATCCTACTCCGTCGGCCTTTCGGTGCCAGCCCGGCAACGGATAAAAGCGCAAGTTTATGCAAGCGCGCCACACGCCTGCGGCACAGACTGAAGGCCATCTTCAGGAGTTGCCGCCATGAACCTCTCGTTATACCTGCTGACTGTGCTGATCTGGGGCACCACCTGGATCGCCTTGAAACTGCAATTGGGGGTCGTGGCCATACCGGTGTCGATTGTCTATCGCTTTGGCCTGGCCGCCCTGGTGTTGTTCGTGATCCTTCTGCTCAGTCGCAAGCTACAGGTAATGAACCGTCGTGGGCACCTGATCTGCGTGGCCCAGGGGCTGTGCCTGTTCTGCATCAATTTCATGTGTTTCCTCTATGCCAGCCAGTGGATCCCCAGCGGCCTGGTCGCCGTGGTGTTCTCCACCGCGACGCTATGGAATGCGTTGAATGCGCGGGTGTTCTTCGGCCAGAAAATCGCCCGTAACGTGCTGATGGGCGGGGCACTGGGCCTGGGCGGGTTGGGGTTGTTGTTCTGGCCGGAGCTGGCGGGGCACACTGCCAGCCCGCAGACGCTGTTGGGCTTGGGCCTGGCGTTGCTCGGTACGCTATGTTTTTCGGCGGGCAACATGCTCTCCAGCCTGCAACAGAAAGCCGGCCTCAAGCCCCTGACCACCAACGCCTGGGGCATGGCCTATGGGGCGGCGATGCTGTCGCTGTACTGCCTGGTCAAGGGCATTCCCTTCGACATGGAATGGAACAGCCGTTACATCGGTTCGCTGTTGTACCTGGTGATTCCGGGGTCGGTAATCGGTTTTACCGCTTACCTGACGCTAGTTGGGCGCATGGGCCCGGAGCGTGCGGCCTATTGCACGGTGCTGTTTCCGGTGGTGGCGTTGAATGTCTCGGCGTTCGTCGAGGGTTATCAATGGACTGCGCCGGCACTGGCCGGCCTGGTGCTGGTGATGCTGGGCAACCTGCTGGTGTTTCGCAAACCCGCTGTGCGGATCAACCCGGTCAAAGCCGGTCTGGCATGAGCAGGGCCGTGTGTTAGTTGTCGTTATCCAGCGACAGATAGATTAACGCGGGAAACATATATTCGAGATTACTGCGGGCCCAATCGAAGGCGTTGCGGTTAGTCGAGTATTCCATGTCAAACCATTCGTTGAGAATGATGATGTACATGACGTAGTAAACAGTGATGGCAGTGGTCAAACCGACGATTGCCATTTTTTTTGCGCTGCGAAACTCCTTATGGCTGGCATTGATGTTTCGATAAAGCTGATAGGTGCCAATCAGGCAGCATAGTGTAAAGATGGTTTCCAGGGTGATGATCGTCCAGTAGAAACGATGATGGAACAACTTCGATGTTACGGCCCTGTAGCGTCGTGAGTCGTTGCCTTCGGTGCCCGTCATGCTGAGGATGTCACCGACATATTCGTAGTAGGCCGTATAGTCGGTGTAGTTGTTGATAAGGGTAAATATTCCGAACACGCCGGCCATTAATACAACTAGTATTTTGCTGCGCCGTATTGCGCAAATAGTGGTGAATTTTGTCATGCGCGTTATCTCCGATTGTTAGCCGCATTTAATGCGCTTTTTTGTGCTAGTCGAAGTTATAACGCGCGTGCGAAAGTTTGTCGCGAGGCGAGTGGCGACTTTTGTCGCTTGATGTTGTGCGGTCGTTAGTTGGTTAGTTGTTGTGGCAGGTCGAAGTAGTCCGCGTAGTGGCGCATGAAGTTGGCGGCACGTATGCAACAACGTGCCGCCGGCCCCTCATCCTTGCCACACCTGCGGGTTGACCAGGTCTTGCGGCCGTTCGCCCAGTAAGGCGCTGCGCAAATTGGCCAGGGCGCGGTTCGCCATGGCGTCGCGGGTTTCGTGAGTGGCGGAGCCGATGTGCGGCAAGGTCACGGCGTTTTTCAGGGCAAACAGCGGCGACTGTGCCAGCGGTTCCTTTTCATAGACGTCCAGCCCCGCCCCGCGGATCCGGTTGTCTTGCAGGGCCTGGATCAATGCCGCTTCATCGACCACCGGACCACGGGAAATATTCACCAGAATTGCGCTGGATTTCATCAGGTTCAGTTCACGATGACTGATCAAATGGCGAGTCTTGTCGCTGAGCGGCACCACCAGGCAGACGAAGTCGGCTTCGGCCAGCAATTGCTCGAGGCTACGAAATTGCGCGCCCAGTTCCTGTTCCAGTGCGCTCTTGCGGCTGTTGCCGCTGTACAGGATCGGCATGTTGAAGCCCAGGCGGCCACGTCGGGCAATGGCCGCGCCGATATTGCCCATGCCGACAATGCCCAGGGTCTTGCCGTGCACATCACAACCGAACAGCGGCGCGCCGACACTGGCTTGCCATTGCCCGGCCTTGGTCCAGGCGTCCAGTTCGGCGACTCGCCGAGCGCTGCTCATCAGCAGGGCGAAGGCCAGGTCGGCGGTGCTTTCGGTCAGCACGTCCGGGGTGTTGGTGAGCATGATCCGGCGTTCGTTGAAGTAGTCCAGGTCATAGTTGTCGTAGCCCACCGACACACTGGAGACCACTTGCAGTTGCCCGGCGTTTTCCAGTTGCGCCCGGCCCAGCTTGCGTCCGACGCCGATCAGGCCGTGGACGTGGGGCAGGGCTTCGTTGAACTGGGCGTTGATATCACCCTGCTTGGGGTTGGGCACGATCACGTTGAAGTCTTGTTGCAGGGACTCGACCATGGCAGGCGAGACACGGCTGAAGGCAAGGACAGTCTTTTTCATCGCAGGAAGGCTCGTCATGCGGGGGAGAATGCCAAGCAAGCTATCATTCTTGCTGGGGGTTGCGCGAGTCCCGGGGTGATTTGGATAGCCTCGGTAGACGTGGCTTAGGGTTGCGCCCTTTTTCTCTAATGTGGGAGCGGGCTTGCCCGCGATGGCGATCTCTGCCGGCAATCCCCCCAATCCCCCGTAGCAGCTGTCGAGCCCGCGAGGCTGCGTTCGAGGACGCAGTCCTCGCCGCGTTTCACTTACCGACGGTGCAGGTGAATCAAGCGCGCAATCAGTTGCTGAGCCGCGCCCCACTCAAACTGCCACTGAGCTCATACGCCGTCAGTTCCGCCTGATGGGCTGCGAGAATTTCCGGAAGAGAGCCCCGCAGGTATTCCACCCAGGTCTTGATCTTGGCATCCAGGTACTGGCGCGACGGGTAGATGGCGTACAGGTTCAGTTCTTGGGAGCGGTAGTTGGGCATCACCCGTACCAGCGTGCCGTTGCGCAATCCTTCAATCGCCGCGTACACCGGTAGCACGCCTACCCCCATGCCGCTGGTGATCGCGGTTTTCATCGCATCGGCGGAGTTCACCAGGAACGGCGAGCTGTTGATGGTGACCATTTCCTGGCCTTCGGGGCCGTCGAACAGCCATTTTTCCAGGGGGATCACCGGGCTCACCAGGCGCAGGCAGGCGTGGTTCAGCAAGTCGCTGGGCTTGTGTGCGCAGCCATTGGCTTTGACGTAGGCCGGTGAGGCACAGACGATGCTGTAGGTGATGCCCAGGCGCTGGGAGACGAAGCCTGAGTCCGGCAGTTCGCTGGCGAGCACGATGGACACGTCGTAGCCCTCGTCCAGCAGGTCCGGCACGCGGTTGGCCAGGGTCAGGTCGAAGGTCACGTCGGGGTGGGTCTTGCGGTAACGCGCAATCGCGTCGATCACGAAGTGCTGGCCGATCCCGGTCATGGTGTGCACTTTCAACTGCCCGGCCGGACGCGCATGGGCGTCGCTGGCTTCGGCCTCGGCTTCTTCGACATAGGCCAGGATCTGTTCGCAGCGCAGCAAATAGCGTTTGCCGGCTTCGGTCAGGGCAATGCGCCGGGTGGTGCGGTTGAGCAGGCGGGTTTGCAGATGGGCCTCAAGGTTGGAGACCGCGCGCGAGACATTGGCTGTGGTGGTATCAAGCTGCACGGCGGCGGCGGTAAAACTGCCGGCCTCGGCGACACAGCTGAAGGCGCGCATGTTTTGCAAAGTGTCCATGGGGAGCTCTCAAGGGAGATGGCAAATTGTGACACGAAGTTACAAGGTTCAGGCATTCAACCAAGGGATTATCTCGCTAACGGTAACAAAGATTCACAAGATTCCCAGCTTATCGCCGCGCAGGCCCAGCCCTAGAATCGTGCCGATTGGAAATCTCCCCCTCCTCAGGAATTTGCAGCAGTGCCGCGTCGCATCAACAGAGAGTTGAAGACTCTCAGTGTCTGGGCTTTATCGTTAGCAATCAGCGGCTGCATCGGAACCGGAGGTATTGCCCCACAAGGCAAGGCACTCGATGCCAATACATTGGCCACAGATGTCGCCATCCAGAGCGCGATCCAGGATGCTCACTGGCCCAGCGCCCAGTGGTGGCAGGCCTATGGCGATCCGCAGCTCAATGCCTGGGTCGACCTGGCTTTGCAGGGTAGCCCAAGCATGGCCATGGCCGCGGCGCGAGTGCGCCAGGCCCGGGCCATGGCCGGGGTGGTGGAATCCGCCGAGTCGTTGCAGGTCAACGCCGACAGCACCCTCAAGCGCCACAACTGGCCCACCGATCAGTTCTACGGCCCGGGCGAGTTGGCCAACTCCACCACCTGGGATAACAACGCCGCACTGGGTTTCAGCTACGCGCTGGATCTCTGGGGGCGCGAAAGCAATGCCAGCGAGCGAGCCGTCGACCTGGCCCACATGAGCGCCGCCGAAGCGCGCATGGCCCAGCTCGAACTGCAGAACAACGTGGTGCGGGCCTACATCCAGCTTTCCCTGCATTACGCCCAGCGCGACATCATCGCGGCGACCCTGGCCCAGCAACAACAGATTCTCGATCTGGCGCAAAAGCGCCTGGACGGCGGCATCGGCACCCATTTTGAAGTCAGCCAGGCGCAGACCCCGTTGCCGGAAACCCATCGCCAACTGGACGCGCTGGACGAAAGCATCGCCCTGAGTCGCAACCAGCTCGCAGCCTTGGCCGGCAAGGGCCCGGGGGAGGGCGCGCGTTTGCAGCGTCCGACCCTGGCCCTGGGGGCGCCATTGAAGCTGCCGTCGGCGCTACCGGCGCAATTGCTCGGGCAACGTCCAGACGTGGTTGCCAGCCGCTGGCAGGTAGCGGCCCAGGCGCGCGGTATCGAGGTGGCGCACGCCGGCTTCTACCCCAATGTCGACCTGGTCGGCAGCCTCGGCTACATGGCCACCGGCGGTGGGGCGCTGGAGTTCCTGACCGGCAAGAAACTCAACTACAGCGTGGGCCCGGCGATCTCCCTGCCGATCTTCGACGGTGGGCGCCTGCGTGCGGAGTTGGGTGAGGCCGCGGGCGGTTATGACCTGGCCGTGGCCAAGTACAACCAGACCCTGGTCAATGCACTCAAGGGCATCTCCGATCAGTTGATCCGCCGTGAATCGATGGACAAGCAGCAAGATTTCGCTGCCGAGTCGGTGGCTGCCGCGCAGAAAACCTATGACATCGCGATGATCGCCTACCAGCGCGGCCTGACCGACTACCTCAATGTGCTCAATGCGCAAACCCTGCTGTTGCGCCAGCAACAGGTGCAGCAGCAGGTCCAGGCCGCACGCTTGAGTGCCCACGCCGAACTGGTCACAGCCCTGGGTGGTGGCCTCGGAACCGGCGCCGATGCGCCCGCCGAGGGCCAACTGCAGGCGCCGCCCACCCCAGCCATTCTTTCTGCCCTCGACCACTGACAGGACACCATGACTCCCTTGCCTGCACCACTGCGCTGGCTGTACGCCCTTGACTGGCGCCGTGGTTTTTTCGACTGGGCACGCAGCGACGGCGTGACCTGGGTCTACATCTTCAAGGTGCTGATAGCCGCATTCTTGACCCTGTGGCTGGCCATGCGCCTGGAGTTGCCGCAACCGCGTACGGCGATGATCACGGTGTTCATTGTCATGCAACCGCAGAGCGGCCAAGTGTTTGCCAAGAGTTTTTACCGCTTCCTCGGGACCCTGGCGGGCTCGGCGGTAATGGTCGGGTTGATCGCCTTGTTCGCGCAGAACACCGAGCTGTTCCTTGGCGCCCTGGCGATCTGGGTCGGGATCTGTTCGGCGGGTGCGGCGCGTTATCGCAACTTCCGCGCCTACGGTTTTGTGCTCGCCGGCTATACCGCCGCGATGGTCGGCCTGCCGGCCCTGGCGCACCCGGAAGGGGCGTTCATGGCGGCGGTATGGCGGGTCCTGGAAATCTCCCTGGGGATCCTCTGCGCGACCTTGGTCAGCGCCGCGATCCTACCGCAAACCGCCAGCGCTGCGATGCGCAATGCCTTGTACCAACGCTTCGGGGTGTTCGCCCTGTTCGTCACCGACGGCCTGCGCGGGCGCAGTCAGGCCGACAGCTTTGAACGGCGCAACGTCGGTTTCATCGCCGAAGCCGTGGGCCTGGAAGGGCTGCGCAGCGTCACGGTGTTCGAAGACCCGCACATGCGGCGGCGCAACGGTCGGCTCAGTCGCCTGAACAGCGAGTTCATGGGCATCACCACCCGTTTCAATGCCTTGCACCAGTTGCTTGAGCGCCTGCGTGGCAGCGGCGCCGACCAGGTGATCGCGGCGATCAAGCCAGGCTTGCAGGACCTTGCCGAATTGCTCGACGGCTTTTCTGGCCGGGCCCTGACCCATGCCGATGCGGCGCGCCTGGCGAAGCAACTGGCTGACTACAAGGATGGGCTGAGGGCGCGAGTGCGTAGCCTGCGCGCGAGCTTCCAGGAGAGCGCGCCAAGCGACGCCGATCAACTGGATTTTCATACCGCCTATGAGCTGCTCTATCGGTTTGTCGACGAGCTGCACAGCTATGCCCAGACCCACGCCTCGCTGGCCGAGCACAGCCACGAACGCGAGCAGTGGGATGAGCCCTACACCCCGAAAACCAACTGGCTGGCCTCGGCCGCCTCGGGGATTCGGGCCGCGTTCATCCTGTTGGTGCTGGGCAGCTACTGGGTCGCCACGGCCTGGCCGAGCGGTGCCACCATGACCTTGATCGCGGCGGCCACGGTGGGCCTTTCTGCCGCCACGCCGAACCCCAAGCGCATGGCCTTCCAGATGGCCTGCGGCACATTGCTGGGCGCGTTGATCGGCTTCGTCGAGATGTTTTTCATCTTCCCCTGGATCGATGGTTTTCCGCTGCTGTGCGTGATGCTGGCACCGGTGATCGTGCTCGGCTCGTTCCTCTCGTCACGGCCGCAATATGCCGGGGTTGGCCTGGGCTTGCTGATCTTCTTCAGCACCGGCTCGGTGCCGGACAACCTGACGATCTACAACCCCTACACCTTCATCAACGATTACATCGCCATGGTCATGGGCATGCTGGTGTGCGCGGCAGCCGGGGCAATCATTCTGCCGCCCAACAGCCGCTGGTTGTGGCGCCGCCTGGAGCAGGACCTGCGCGGGCAAGTGGTGTATGCCATCAGCGGCAAGCTCAAAGGCCTGGCATCGAGTTTCGAAAGCAGCACCCGCGATTTGCTGCACCAGGCCTATGGCCTCGCGGTCGGGCAGCCCCAGGTGCAACGGGATCTGCTGCGCTGGATGTTCGTGGTGCTGGAAGTCGGCCACGCGATCATCGAGTTGCGCAAGGAGCAGGCGATCCTGCCGGTGCATCCGGCCTATGCCGAATCGCAACCCTGGCGGCAGGCGATCCGGGTCATGGGCCGCGCCTTGGTGCGGCTATTCCTGCAACCGGGGCAGAGCAACCTGGAGCGCGCACTGGTAGCCGTCGATCATGCCATCAGCCGAGTCCAGGCCGCCGACGAACCCTTCGCCCCGCACTTCGACACCTCGCCGCTGCGCCGGGTGAAGAGCTACCTGCATTTCATCCGCACTTCGCTGCTCGACCCGCAATCGCCGCTGGCCGCCCTGCAAGGACCTGACCATGCCTCGTGAAATTGCTTTCCATGGCGTCTACATGCCGACCATGACCCTGATGTTTTTCATCGCCGCGGCACTGGCCTGGGCGCTGGATCGGTTCTTGTCCGGGTTCGACCTGTACCGTTTTTTCTGGCACCCGGCGCTGTTGCGCCTGAGCCTGTTCATTTGCTTGTTCGGCGCCTTGGCGCTGACTGTCTACCAGTGAGACCGCTTCGATGAAAAAGCTTTTCAGCCTGCTCGCTACCCTGTTGGTGCTGGCCCTTGCGATGTGGATCGGCCGGACCCTCTGGGTGCATTACATGAACACCCCCTGGACCCGCGATGGCCGGGTACGTGCCGACATCATCAACGTCGCCGCCGACGTCAGCGGTGAAGTGGTGGACGTACCGGTGCGCGATAACCAATTGGTGAAACGCGGCGACCTGTTGATGCAGATCGACCCCGAGCACTACTTGATCGCGGTCAAGCAGGCGCAGTCGCTGGTGGCCTCGCTTAAGGCCACCTGGGAGATGCGCAAGGTCAACGCCCACCGGCGCGCCGACCTCGACAACCTGGTGATCTCGCGCGAGAACCGTGACGACGCCAGCAACATCGCCGACTCGGCGCTGGCGGACTACCAGCACGCCCAGGCGCAGCTGGAAGCAGCGCAACTGAACCTCAAGCGCACCAAGGTGCTGGCTGCGGTGGACGGCTATGTCACCAACCTCAACGTGCATCGCGGCGACTACGCGCGCATCGGCGAGCCGAAAATGGCGGTGGTCGACATGAACTCGTTCTGGGTCTACGGCTTCTTCGAAGAAACCAAACTGCCCCGGGTGCGCGTCGGCGATCAGGCCGACATGCAGTTGATGAGCGGAGAAGTCCTCAAGGGCCATGTGGAAAGCATTTCCCGCGGCATCTACGACCGCGACAACCCCGAGAGCCGTGAACTGATCGCCGACGTCAACCCGACCTTCAACTGGGTACGCCTGGCGCAACGGGTGCCGGTACGGATCCACATCGACGAGGTCCCGGAGGGGGTGCTGCTGGCAGCGGGAATTACCTGCACCGTGGTGGTCAAGCAGACGCCGTGAGGTTTCTGGCTTGCGATATCGCGGCGTAGGTATCTACACAACTGTGGTGCGACGTTGCACCTGTGGGCCTCTGGGGTGTTGGATTAGGCGGAGTACATATCCATTTTTGCGGTAACGGCTGATTTGGGTTCCGCCTGACGGCGGCTCACTTTTGAGAGCGCAAAAGTAAGCAAAACGCTCTTACCCCACCACTCGGTGCCTCGCTTAGGCTCGGCATGCCCGTACTCCGACATTGATTTGGGGGGCCGCCGCAATGGGCCCTCCCTGGCCCAGTGCGGCTAAACCGGCGTCCTGCCGGTTTACCCCCCAAATCAATATCGGATTCCGGCCAGCGTGGTTAACGGGCGCCCAGGATCAAAAACAAAGCGAGGCGGCCTAAAAGCCGACCTGATCACTGCGGCATGCGCGGTGTGGCTTCTACTTCCTACGGCGTTTTTCAAGGTAGTTGTCGTGTCGCCCGTCTTGCTAGGCGACCTTCACGACAACTGTCAGCTCCCTTTCGGGGTTGAGATACACCGTCCCGATAGGGTTCCAGTTGCGTGTCTCACCTGAC